>DATIQP010000905.1:0-15026 GCA_035470765.1 Polyangiaceae bacterium
GACGTACGACTTCTACAACGCGGACTTCATCAAGACGTTCGTCGACCCGGCGACCAAGCTCGACGGGCAGTTCGACTTCCCGCTGCGCCGCAACGTGGTCGACACGATGCTGCTCAAGAAGGAGGGCATGGACGGGCTCGCCTCGTTCATGGACGGTAACGATTTCTACTACGGCGCCGACGCGGTCATGAGCACGTTCATCGGCAACCACGACCTGCCGCGCGTCATCCACCTCGCAGAGGAGCCTCCGGTCTGGGGCGACCAGGCCCAGGACGGCAAGAACCTCGCCTGGTCGGGCCAGCCCGGCCTGCCGACGGACCAGAAGGCGTTCGACAAGCTCGCCAACGCGTTCTCGGTGCTCTTCACCAACCAGGGCGCGCCGCTCGTCTACTACGGCGACGAGTACGGCATGCCCGGCGCGGGCGACCCGGACAACCGCCGCTTCATGCAGTGGAGCGGCTACTCCGCGGGGCAGCAGTCCCTGCACGATCGCCTCAAGACGCTGCTCGCGATCCGCGCGGCGCACCCGGCGCTCCGCAAGGGGCTGCGCACGACGCTCGCCGTGGGGACGGACTACTGGCTGTTCGAGATGGCGACGCCGCAGGAGCAGGTGTACGTCGGCATCAACCGCGGCGACACGGACGTGCAGGTGAGCAAGCTCCCATCCGCGGCGCTGCAGGAGCTCGTCACGAGCTCGGCCGCCACGGGTCCGAGCGCCACGATCCCGGCGCGCCAAACGCGCGTCTGGACGAAGTAGGAGCCGCGTCCGTATCCTTCATTCGTGAAGACGACCGTCGTGCTCGCCGTGCTGCTGATCGGCTGTGCGCCTGCACCCACGCAGCAGACCGTCGAGATCACGCCGTTGCCGACGCACACGGCGTCGCCGCTCGACACGTCTCCGCCGCCGCTTCACCGCCCGCCTCGGCACGCCTCGGGCCCCGATCGCGACGGAGACGGCGTCCTGGACGATGTCGACGAGTGCCCCGACGAGCCCGAAGACCGCGACGGCTTCGAGGATGCCGACGGCTGCCCCGATCCCGACAACGACCGCGACGGCATCCTGGACATCGACGACAAGTGCCCGAACGATCCAGGCCCCCCTCCGTCGGGTTGCCCGCACCCCTGACCTGCGGCGCAGGTGAGAGACCTTCGCTTCGCGCCAACGGGCAAGTGAAGCCGAGAACGAAGCCGCCGCTCACTGGCACGGCGTCCAGGGCGTGTCGTTCAGCGCCAGCGTCTTCTGGATCGAGTCGATCGACTTCGTCGCCGCCTGCGCGCAGAACTGCGCAGGCGCGAGGTTGTACTCGACGTTGAAGACCGCCTTGCCCGCCGCGACGAACGGCTGCAGCTTGTCGCACTCCGAGAGCTCGAAGCACTGCTCGTTCACGGCGAAGTCGAAGTACGGCTCGAGGTCCGCGGCCTGGTCGACGTCGTTCTTCAACGCCACCGAGAGGCCCTTGGCGCGAGCGAGGTTCGCGATGGCCGCGTCGAAGTACTCCTGCGCCGCCGCGGAGATCGAAAAGCCGGTCGCGTTCGCGTAGCCGTCGACGTTGTCGAGCTCGACCGCGTCGAAGTGCGCCGCCACGCACGAGTCCAGGCGTTTGCCGAGCTCCTGGAGGAGGAACGTGCGCTGGCCCTTGTCGTCGTTCACGTTCAGCCACTTCTCGCCTGGCCAGCCGTTGTTCTGCCCGAGGAGGCACCCGCCGCACGCCGCGTCGAACGCGGTGTAGTCGGGGGCGTCGGGCCGGAAGTCCTCGTAGGTGCCGGCGTCGACGTAGCAGACGGCGCGGCGTGAGGCCTGGTGCAGCGCGCCCGTCGCGGCGGCGTTGGGCGTGGTGCCGTCGGAAGCATAGAGGTCGACGTCGAAGACGTCGGGCGCGACGGCCGCGCCGCCTCCGTACGGCGGCGACGTGATCGCGGTGTTCACGCCGCCGGTCGACGCGTAGCTCGTGTTGGGCTGGAGCTGATACTGCCAGCGCGCCGAGGCGGCGGGCCGCCAACACGAGGCGCAAAGCGCCGGCGGCGGGCACCCCGTGCAGGCCTTCCCCGGGGTGACGTCGGGCGCGGCGTCGCTCGAAGGCTGCCCGTCGGCGTTCTGCGCGACGTCGGTCGTCGCGTCGTTCGCCGCGCCGGAGTCGGGCGGAGTCGCCCCGCTCGTGCCGCACGCCACGACCATCGCGATGACCATCCCGCGCGCGATCGACGCGGGTTTCATCCGTCGAGCTCCTGCTTGGCGCTCGGCCGCAACAGGACGATCGCCGTGAAGATCGGGGGGACGGAAACGACGAGCGCGCCGACGATCGTCGAGACCGTCGAGAAGAGCTGCACGTTCTCGGAGATCGGCGCGGAGGGCATGCGTCCGTACATCTTCGGCAGGACGACCAGCAGCTGGACGCCCGTGCCGACGAGGGTGCTGCCGAGCGACAGCGCGGCGTACACGAGGCCGACCGGGCGCGCCCAGCGCTTCGCGCGGACGACGCCGAACCCGGTGGCGGCGAGGAGGCCGCCCGTGACGAGGCCGAAGCCGGTGTGGACGTAGATGAAGGCCAGCGTCGGCGGGTCGTACATCGCCATGCCGCTCGGCGAGATCGTCGTCGCGAGCGCGGTCATGGCGAGGCTGACGAGCGTCCAGAGCGCGCCGCCGATGCCGAAGACCAGCTGCAGGATGCCGACGACCTTGTAGAAGGTGGACGGCTTCTGCGGCGGCGCGACCGGGTACGGCGCCGGCGGCATGCCCTGCTGCGGCACGGGGATCGGCGTCCAGGGCTGGCTCATCGCTGAGCCAAGGCTATCACCCGAAGCCGTGACCTTGGATCTAGGTGCCTCGGACGGGCCTCGGCTAGTCGAGCATCGTGAGCATCATGCCGAGCTGCTGCCGGTGGTGCTCGATGATGTCCTCGGGCGTGCCCCAGGCCTCGGCCTTGTGCGTGAGCGTCTCGAGCACCTTCTCGAGGCTCTTCCGCGTCGGGCGTTCGAAGTCGGCGCCCACCTCCTTGAACGCCATCTTGACGATGGTGGCGGTGGCCCGCTTCATCTCCTCGTCGTTCGTCTCGAACCCCATGCTCCTCTTCGCACGCGAAAGGGTCTCCTTTTGCGCTTCGAAGAAGCAGTCGATGAACAGATCGCGAGCCCTCGTGGCGTCCAACCCCTTCACCTCGGCGGGTCGCAGACGCCAGCGATTGAATGTCTTCACGCGACCATTATTCACGCCTCGCCGAGCGGCGCAAGCCGCGGGCCCGGGGGCCACGCCGCTTCACGCGTGGTGCTCGAGCTCCTTGCGGCGCTGGCGGGCCTTCATCTCGGGCGACTCGGTGACGGCCATGCCGACCAGGCGCGTGCCCTCCATGAAGTGCTTGAGGCCCATGCGCACGAGCTCCGGGTGCGCGGTGCCCACGTCCGGGTAGCCGTCCTTCGTCTGCTGGACCTTGCCCCAGTTGGCGAAGAGCCGACCCCACTCGCCCTCGAGCGCGGCCTGGATGCGCGGCTTGCCGTAGACCGGGTACCAGAACATGTCGTGGTAGGTGACGCTGGCGACGTACGCCCACGGCGCGAGCCACGTCTTGAGCGACCACTCGACCGGCTTCTTCAGCGGCCCCCAGTAGATGCGGTGCTGGTTGCGCGAGGCGAAGGTCATCTTCTTGTACGGGCCGTCGAAGTGCCAGTTCTCCTTGGCCGCGTCGAGGTCGCCGACGATCTCGATGTCGCGCGGGTCACCGCAGCCGAGGCCGGCGTCGTGCGCGAGGCGGATGAACTTGCAGTCCTTCATCGGGTCGAAGCCCATGAGCTTCGCCGCGACCGCGTCGATGGCGACCTGGTCGGCCGACGCGAGGATGACGTTCTTGTTGTACGGCACCATGCAGCGCGGGCCGGGGCCGTCGCCGGCGAACGTGCCGTCCATCACCGCGAAGATGCCGCGGTGGATCTTCTTCTGGATCATGAGCAGGTCGACCAGCGTCTCGCTGATGACCGGGTGCGTCCAGTGGCGGTGCTCGTTGAGCAGCCCGCCGAAGGCGTTCTTCATCGCGCCGGTCGTCGTCGTGAAGACGTGCGTTTTCACGGTCGGCAGGTGGATGATGTTCTCGCCGATGAAGCGCTTCGGGATCGAGAAGCCCTTCGGGTAGACCTCGTTGAGGCAGAGGAACTTCTTGGTGAGATCGCCGACCGCGTCGCGGATGTCGATCCAGTCGTTGCTCTCGTAGAGGTGGACGTTGCGGAGGCCGTGGGCCTGGACGACGTCGAGCTGCTTGTTCTCGCGCTCGCCGAGGTGCGCGTCGATGACGACGGTGCGGTTGTGGCACGCGTGGATCAGCTCGCGCTTGTAGCCGTCGGTCTCCATCGCGCCGATGACGCCCTCGAGCTGCCACGGGGTCGTCGAGGCGGCGGGGTAGAAGAAGTGCCAGGAGATGTTGACCTTGAGCGCCGTGTCGGCGTCCTTGGCGACGACGTCCTGATATCCCGCGAGGTTGAGCAGGCGGTGGTAGTCCGACAGGACCGTTGCAGGCTTGGTGCGGAGGATCGCGACTTTCGACTTGGCCATGGGGTTCCGGGGCGCATTTAGCGCGTTTACCCCCTTAACGCCAACTGTTGCCTCGACCTATCGTGATCGGCGTCAGGGACCTGCTGATCGCGACGGGCGGTCATGCGTGACCGCTCGACCTGTCATCGATGACCGGGGAAGCGCGGTGGGGTGAGGTGACCCGCCCGCGCCCGGAGAAGATGCTGAGGTACGTCGCGCCGGCGAGCGCGGCGAGGCGCGCCTGGCTCCTCGACATAGGCACGTCCCTGGGTGGCCTACGAGGTCTAACCCTCCGTCATGATCTCGTCGGCGAAGCGCCCGTGCTCGAGCAGGCGCGCCATCTTCTTCATCGTCGCGTCGATGTGCGCGAAGAACGCCTTGTAGCCCGCGCACAAATAATTGAGCCCCTCCTCGCCGTCCGGCGTCCGGACGAAACGGTTCCGCGGGCACTCGCCGTAGCACGCGAAGAGGAACGAGCACTCCTTGCAGTATTTCGGGAGCGTCTCGTACTTGCTCTGGCCGAAGCGCCGCTGCTTCTCCGACCCGACGAGCTGCGCGAGCGGCGTCTTCTCGACGTTGCCGACGAGGTGTCCCGGCTCGACGAAGTGGTCGCACGAGTACACGTCGCCGTTGTGCTCGAGCACGAGCGCGTTGCCGCACGTCGGCGCGACGATGCATTGGTTGTGCTGCCCGAGCCAGCTCCCGAGGGCGACGTCGAACGTCGTGACGAACACCTTGCCCACGTCGCGCTTCACCCACTCGTCGAAGATCTCGACGAGGAAGCGGCCGAACTGCTCGGGCTTCACGGTGCGCTCTGTCACGAGCCGCCCTTCTTGTGTGTAGAGCGGGCGATCCTTCCCCTTGAGCCCGCCCCAGCCGCGGTTCGCGAGCGCGATCGTCTCCGGCGTCGCTCGCTCCACGATCGGGATGAGCTGAATGTATTGTGCACCCATCTCGTCGCGGAAGAAGCGGTAGACGTCGAGCCCGCGATCGCCGTTCGCCGCGTGGATGGTGCAGAGGACGTTCACGTCGACGTCGTGCTCGCGGAGGATCCGCCATCCGCGCATCACGTCGTCGAAGCTGCCCTGGCCCTTCTTGTCCTTGCGGTACGCGTCGTGGACGTCGCGCGGCCCGTCGACGCTGAGGCCGACGAGGTAGCCGTGCTCCTTGAGGAACGCGGCCCACTCGGCGTCGATGAGCGTGCCGTTCGTCTGCATCGTGTGGAGGACGCGCTGGTTGGGCTTTCGAAAGCGCTCCGCGAGCTCCACGGATCGCCGGTAGAAATCCAGGCCGCGCAGCGTGGGCTCGCCGCCTTGCCACGCGACCTCGACCTCGGGACCGTCCGAGGCTTCCATGAGCTGACGGATGTACGCCTCGAGCGTCGCGTCGCTCATCATGTAGCCGTCGCCCGGGTAGAGGTTCTCCTTCGACAAGAAGAAGCAGTACTGGCATCCGAGGTTGCAGGCCGCCCCTGCGGGCTTCGCGAGCAGGTGGAAATCGGCCATCGCGTGAAGCCTACTCGGAGAGGACGCGACGCACCGCCGCGACTCGCAGCGCCTCGCCGTCGGCTCCAGAGACCGCGGACTTCGCGTCGCCGGTGAGATCGATCGTGACCCTCTCGATCTTGCCCTTGAAGCGCCCACCGTCTTGGTAGGCCTCGGACACCGGCGTCCCCTCGTCGACGCCCACGTCGGCGCCTTCGTCGACGGAGAAGATCCTGGGCTGCGTGCGATCGACGCGACCTTCGGCGACCTTCTTGCCGGAGACGAGCAGCGTGACCTTTCCACCCTTGCCGGGGCCGCCGCCGTCGTACGCGAACTCCATGCGCACGACCGCCTTGCCGACGGATAGCGGGGTGGGCGAGGCGACCGTGAAGTGCTGCCGGTCGAGGAAGTTGTACGTGTATGTCGGGCGACCCTTGTCCAGGTACAGCGACCAGCCGCCGAAGCGGCCGCCCTGCGCGATGATGACGCCGGTCTGGCTCGCGTCGCCGACGTCGAGGTCCGCGGTGACCGCGTGTGACCGGTTCTTCACGTTGATGAAGACGTTTTCGGCGAGCGCGGTCATGCCGGGGAAGATCGTGAGCGAGGTGCGTCCCTGCATCACGTCGGGTCGGCCGACGAGCGACGCGTTCACGCGCTCGATGCTGCGGTCGTCGATCGGAAGCACGTGGTTGTCGCTCGCCACCTTCATGAAGAGCGACTCGAGCTCGGCGAGCTTCTGCGGGGACTTCTTCGCGAGGTCGTCCGCGAGGCTAAAGTCCTTCGTCGTGTCGTAGAGCTCCCATTGATCTTCGGCGAGCGCGTGGCGCGGCGCTGCATCCCACGGCGCGCGGTGCACGGTCCCGGCGAGCCACCCCTCGTGGTAGATGGCGCGGTTTCCGAAGATCTCGAAGTACTGCGTCGTGTGGCGCGACTTCGCGGCGGGGTCGTCGAACGAGTATTCCATCGCGACGCCTTGGATCGGCGTCTGCGCGACGCCGTTGACCATCCGCGGCTCGGGCAAACCCGCGGCCTGGAGGATCGTCGGCGCGATGTCGATGACGTGGTGGAACTGGGTGCGAAGCTCGCCTTTCGCGTGGATGTGCGTCGGCCAGCGGACGATCATCGGGTTGCGCGTCCCGCCGAAGCTCGACGCGACCTGCTTCGTCCACGAAAACGGCGTGTCGCCCGCGACGGCCCAGCCGGCCGCGTAGTGGTTGTACGAGTGCGGCCCACCGAGATCGTCGAGGTGCTTGGCGACCTCCTCGACGGTCTCGTCGACGTCGTTGAAGTACGACATCTCGTTGAGCCGCCCGGCCATGCCGCCCTCGGCGCTCGCGCCGTTGTCGCCGAGAATGTAGAACACGAGCGTGTCGTCGAGCACGCGCTGAGAGTCGAGCGACTGGATCAGCCGGCCCACCTCGTGATCGGTGTATTCGGCGAAGCCCGCGAAGACCTCCATCTCGCGCGCGAAGACCCGCTTCTCCGTGGGCGTGAGCTTGTCCCAGTCCTTGATGGCGTCGGGCTTCGGCGCGAGCTTCGTGTCTGGCGGGACCACGCCGAGGCGGATCTGACGCGCGAGCGTCTCCTCGCGCAGCTTGTCCCAGCCTTGATCGAACTTGCCCTTGTACTTCGCGATCCACTCCCTGGGGACGTGGTGCGGCGCGTGCGTCGCGCCCGGCGCGAAATATGTAAAGAACGGGGTGTCCGGGCTAATCGATTTGACGGAGCGAATCCACTCGATCGCTTTGTCCGTCATGTCCGTCATGAAGTGGTAATTCGGATCTCGCGGCAATTCGACCTTCGCGAGGCCGTCGTAGAGCATCGGCGACCACTGGTTCGTCTCGCCGCCGAGGAACCCGTAGAACTTGTCGAAGCCGGAGCGCGTGGGCCATCGCGTCGTCGGACCCGAGGGACCGACCTCCCACGCGGCGGTCTCGTGCGACTTGCCGAACGCGCCGGTCACGTAGCCGTTCAAGCGGAGCATCTCCGCGAGCGGCGCGACGGAGTCGGGGCGCTGCCCCGTGTTGCCGGGGAACGTGGTCGCCGTCTCCGTGACCGAGCCCATGTTGCCGACGTGGTGGTTGCGGCCCGTGAGGAGCGCGGAGCGCGTCGGCGAGCACAGCGCGGTCGTGTGGAACTGCGTGTAGCGCAGGCCCTCCTTCGCGAGCCGCTCCGCGGTCGGCATCTGGATCGGCCCGCCGAACGCGCTCGACTGACCGAACCCGAAATCGTCGATGAGCACGACGAGCACGTTCGGCGCGCCGGCCGGAGCCTTGACGCGATCGAACGGCGGCGCGGGCACGCCGCGCACGTCGAGCTGAGTGTACTTCGGCCTCGGTAGCTCGGGGATGGGGAGCACGGTCCGATCGCGCGGGAGCTGCGCGACCGCCTGGTACGGTGAGACTTCGCTCACTCCGTTCGCGGTTCCTGCAGGTTGTGCAGGGGGATTGTTGGGGCCGCAGGCACCGAGGGCAGCGATCAACCCAAGAAGCGGCGTTCGATGGCGCATGGACTGCATCGCGATGCAAGCGGCGAACCAAGGGCGACCGTGCGCGGAACATTTCATGCACCCCGCTCAGCAGTGAAAGCGTCGTTCTTCTGCGCGGCCGTCGTCGTGCTCGTCGCGCCCGCGCTCGCGCGCGCGGAGGACGTGCTCGAGAAGGCCGCCGCCTTCGATCCGACGCTCCGCTTCGGCGACGTCGGCGCGCTCACGATCGAGCCGCTGCTCCAGACGCGTTGGACCGTGGTCGAAGCGGGCGCGCCCGAGCCGCAGTCGGCGACGGGCTTCAGTGTCCCTCGCGCGCGTCTCACGTTGACGACGAGCTTGTTCGACGCGGTCAGCTTTCGCCTTCGCGTCGGCGCGAAGTCGGACGGCAGCGCGCGCTTCGAGCAAGCGTACGTCGAGGGAAGGTGGAGGCGCCTCCGGGCGCGCGCCGGCCAGTTCTCGCTTCATCTCAACGCCGGAGAGGAGCCGCTGCCGCAAGAGTTGTCCTCCACCGAGTACTCCACCTACGCGAACACGTTCGCCGGCGGGCAGACGCAAGGGCTCGAGCTCGTGTACATCGGACCGGTGCGGGTGAAGGGCGTCGTCGGCAACGGGGCGCGAACCGGGTTCAGCGAGCTCTTGTCGCCGATCGTCGCCGACGTCGCGCTCACCGGGCGCGTCGAGGTCCCGATCACCGCGCGCGAACGCGCGTTCGCTCCGCTCGTCGAGCCGAGCTTCCGCCGCGGACAGCGCGTGACCGCACGGATCGGCGCGACGGCGCATTTCCAGACGAAGGGAGCGACCGGGTCGAACCCCGCGAACGAAGTCGAGCTCGCGTCGGCCGACGTGGACGTTCGGGGGAGCGGCTTCTCGATCGTCGCGTCGGCTTCGTACCTGCGACTCGCACCCGTGGGCACGACGCCGAACGAGCAGGTCGGGTTCATGGCGTTCGCGTCGTTCTTCGTGGCGCGTCGCGTCGAGCTCTGGGGTCAGTTCGACGTGGTCTGGCCGATCGGGACCGTCACGCCCATGCCCGCGAGCTTCGCGAGCGGTCAGCCGGGGACCACGCCGCTGCGGACGTTGACCACCGGAGCGAACTTCTTCGTCGTGCCGAACACGAACCGCCTCAAGGTGCAGATCGATCTGCAGACGATCTTCGATCCGCAGAGCACGAGCATCCTCCCCTCCGACGTCTCTCGCGGCGTGCTCGCGACCTCCGGCCCACAAGTGGCTTCGCGTTTGCAGATCGTGGTGGCGCTATGAAAGCTGCGCGCTCGCGGAGGGCGTCGCCTTGTCACAGGGCTACCTCCGTGCACGACGGCGACCGGTGACACGGGTTGGTCCGGGAAGCGGCTGCGTTGCCCATTCGGGGGCAGGCTGCGGATCCGGGCGGAGTGCCGTGAAATCCACGAGTCCTACGTCGCGGCCGCCGCTCCGCGCGAAAATGCGTCCGTTCGACGCGAACACGAGACGATTGCGCTGATCCCTCCCGGACCACTCCGCGCCCGCGACCTCCTCGGACGAACGGTGGTACTCCGCCATCCCCGGCACGACTTCGATTCCGCGCAGCGAGTAGTCGGGGTGGACCCCGCCGGCGCCCCGCAGGACCAAGCGTCGATTCTCGACGAACCTTCCCCCACCGCCGTAGGTAGTGCCCATCGGCCAGAGCACCAGAGCGTGCAGCCAAGGGGGCCGGCTCACGGCCGTCCACGACTGCGTGGAGCTGCTCCCCAAGCGCCGGCCCTGAAATGCGGCGTAGACGAACAGTTGACCGTCCGGCGATAGGTCACACTTCCGCTCGTAGATGCGCCCGCGAAACCACGCGCCGTGCGAGAACTCGTCGCTCTCGGTGTTCCACAGGCTGAGTTGTGCCCAGGAGGCCGGTCCCCTACGGATCACGACGGCGAGTCGCGCGTCCCGCGCCATGATCACGAAGAGACGAGGAGCCGGCACGGTGAGATGACCCAGCATTCACTCGCAGGTGAGACTCACCGACGAGAAGCCAATCCGCTCCACCCCGTCGGCCCACCCGTTGCGCGCGTTGTAGTACACTCGCAGGTCGCCCTTGCGTCGCACCGTGGCGAACGCGTACACGAACGCGCTCTTCCATCCCGTGCCCGAGGGGGCGAGCGGCGGCGTGGGACAGACCTCGCGCCACGCGACTCCGTCGTCGCTCTCGAGCACTTGGATCGCGCTGTGGGTGGCGCCTGCGTTGTCTTGGTAGAGGCCGTTCTCCATCGCCACCCACCGCCCGTCGTATGAGTCCGCGAGGAGCTTGAGCGAGCCGCTCGCGATGGTGCGCCACGGAACCGACGGATCGGGAGAGATGATGGGCTTGGGCTCCTTCGTGTAGGGACCGCGCAGGTCCGTGGCGCGCGCGAGGCCGATGTAGCGGGGCTCGGTGAAGCCGGTGTTGTCGGGCATGAGCGAGCCCGCCGCGCTGTAATAGAGCCAATACTGCCCGTCGCGCCGAATCACGAACGGATTGCCCACGGTGGTCTGGGTTTCCATCTCCCAGGCGAGCGTGGGCTCGAGGAGCGTCACCGGGTCGCTCCAGGTCACGAGATCCGTGCTGTCGATCATTTGGATGTTCGAGATCTGCGGCGCCAAGAGGCGCGAGAACTTCTCGAACAAGAGGTGATAGGTCCCACCTTCTTTGAAGACGTACGGCCTGATCGAGCCGAGAGGAAGAGGCTTGTCGACGAAGGTCCACGCGATGCCGTCGGGGGCGGTGTAGTGTTCGATGCCTCCGAAGGTGTACGCGAAGAGGTGCCACTGGCCGTCGGGGCTGTCTTCCGGCGCGACGACGGTGGGGTCACCGACGATCGGCTCGGTGGGGGGCGCGATGACCGGATTGCCCGGGTAGTCGGTCCACTGGCACAAGACCGCGCTGGCCGGCGTCGTCGCGAGCGCCGCGCAGGCGTTCGAGGGCGGATCGCTGCCGCACGCCGAGAGCACGGCCCCCGCGACGACGAGTGTCGCCGGCACGAGCGCACGCACGGGGTTCGAGCAACGCATGCGGTGTGCGTAGCACACGCGCTCGGGCATATCCTTCCCTTGTCACCCGTCGACGGTAGTTTCGATGATGCGGCGACATGCGATCAGGATGCCGGCGCGTATGGCTGCGTCCCCATTCCAGCCGATTGCATGCCGATGCCGTCATGCGATTGCGCCCTCGCACACGCCTACTGGGAAGGATGCACGTGCCAGCTCGATCCTTCGTACAGTGGGATCGTCGTGGAGTGCATCTTGCCGTGATGAAACGAAGCTAACTGCGTAGTGTTCTGGCGGAGTGCATGGGCAATCCTAGAGCCTTCGAGCTCTCGAGGCACCCAAGGGTCGAGGCTACGTAACGCCCATTTGTGCGCGTCTTGCACCGGCTGGAAACGCGGACCAAGTGAGCGCCGACGAGGTCACTCGCGTATGATGCCCGGCGATGCGCCGCGCCATCCTCTTCCTCACGCCACTCGCCTGGTATGCGTGCGCGCCGTCGCCGCCGGTCCGCTCGACGTTCGGCGTGTTCACCGTCACGCTCGCCCCCGATTCGGCGAACCTGAGCGTCGCCGCGCCGAACGGCTCGCTGCTCGACGGGCTCGACGCCTCCGACGCGGTCGGCGCGCCCCAATCGCAGAACGACGACGCGCCGCCGATGACGGGCTTCGCGGTCCGCGACGTGTCGGCGTCGTCGACGATGCTCTTCGGCTCGTTCGAGAACGTCGACGCGCCGAACGGCCCGTGGCGCGTCGCCCGCCACGCGAAGTGGGCGGGCGCGGCCGCGCCGGTCGAGCTCGTCGGAGACGACGGCTCGACGCTCGCGACGCTCGCGTTCTCGGCGACCGACGATCCTTCGCACCTGGTCGTCGACGTCGAGCCGGCGAGCGGCCCGGAACGCCGCTTTTCCTGGGGCTTCCGCTGCGACGCCGGTGATCACTTCCTCGGCTTCGGCGCGCAGACGTGGGGAGCCGACGCGCGCGGCGAGACCATCCCGATCTTCACGTCGGAAGAGGGCGTGCACAAAGACATGACGACCGACGATCCCGTCGGCGCGTGGTACATCGCCGGGCGCCGGCACTCGTCGTATCTGCCGCTCCCGGAGTTTCTCTCGAGCCGCGGCTTCATCGCGCTCGCGGACACGCCGCGCCGCTCGACCTTCTCGATGTGCGGCGAGCGCAGCGACGTCGCGCGCATGGAGCTCGAGATGCCGGTCAAGGTGCACCTCTTCTACGGCCCCGCCCCGGCCGACGCGATCGGGCGAATGACCGGCGTCTTCGGCCGCCCGCGCGTTCCGCCCGCGTTCGCCTTCGCCCCGTGGAACGACGCCATCTTCGGCAGCGCCAACGTCCGGGCGGTCGCCCAGACGATCCGCGCCAACGGCATCCCGTCGAGCGTCGTCTGGACCGAGGACTGGCGCGGCGGCGTGTGGGCGACCGACAATCCGAACCACTACGCGCTGAAGGAAGAGTGGGAGGTCGATCGGACGCTCTACCCGGATTTCGAGAGCGTCGCTTCGGACCTCCACGCGGCCGGCTTCAAGTGGCTCGTCTACTTCAACTCGTTCGTCGAGCAAGGCAGCAAGGCGTGGCCGGAGACGCAGCCCAACGGCTGGCTGATCAAGAAACCCGACGGCACCGATTACGTCTTCACCGACGCGAAATTCCAGAATGCTTCGCTGCTCGATCTCTCGAACCCCGACGCGGTGAAGTGGGCCGTCGGAAAGATGCAGCTCGCGATCAGCGAAGGCGCCGACGGCTGGATGGGCGACTATTCGGAGTGGCTTCCGCTCGACGCGACGCTCACCGGCGGGCGCGGCGTCGATCTGCACGCGGCGTATCCGCTCCTCTGGCAGCAGGCGCAGCGGCAAGCGCTCGACACCGTGGGCGACGGCGTCGACCGACTGAGCTTCGTCCGCAGCGGCTGGCTGGGATCGCCGCCGCTCGTCGACGTGTATTGGCCGGGCGATCAGCAGACGGACTTCGGCGTCGACGACGGCTTGCCGACGATCGTGCCGGTCGCGCTCGGTCTGTCGATCTCGGGTATCTCCACCTACGGGAGCGACATCGCCGGCTACCAGGACCTCAACAGCCCGCCGTCGTCGAAGGAGCTCTTCTTCCGCTGGACCGAGCTCGGCGCGCTCTCGCCGGTGATGCGCACGCACCACGGATCATTTCCGAAGCTCAACTGGAGCTTCCAGAGCGACGCCGAGACGCTCGCCCACTGGAAGCGCTACGCGATGCTCCACATCGCGCTCGCGCCGTATCTCCGCTCGCTCGCCCAGACCGCGCACGACACCGGGCTTGCGATCATGCGCCCGCTCGCGGTGCAGTTCCCGGACGACGCGGCGGCGTGGCCGATCGCCGACGAGTACATGCTCGGTCCGTCGCTGCTCGTCGCGCCGGTCGAGACCGCGGGCGCGACCTCGCGCGCCGTGCACTTGCCGTCGGGCACCTGGTTCCCCTGGGCGGGCGGGGCTGCGATGACCGGCGGTGACGTCAACGCCGACGCGCCGCTCGCCGAGATCCCGTTCTACGCGCGCGCCGGCGCGATCGTGCCGACCTACCCCGACGGCGTGATGACCCTCGTGACCGAGCCGGCACCGGACCGCGTCGTCTACGCGTTCGCGGGAGACAACGGCGCGTTCAGCGAGATCGACGGCGTGGCGTACACGCTGACCAGCACGGGGAACGCGAGCGGTGCCGTGCCGGTCACCTGGAACGGAAGCGCGCTCGCCGCCTGCGCGACGACGCCGGTCGCGCCGTGCGTCGTGAGCGACGCGAGCTCGGCGCGCGCCTACGTCAGCGGCCCGGGCACACTCGAGCTCCAGGGTGTCGCGAAGCTCGACGTCGCCGGCGCGGTCACCACCGCGAACGAGCAGCTCGTGGTCCGCCATTGAGCCGAGCGACCCCGGCGCGCTTGCGTGGGACGGAGAGTAGGCAACGGGACCGAAACCTTCCGGAGCTCGGCTCGCGTCCTCGTGCAACGAGCATGAAGGCGGCGGGGCACTTCGTTCCGGATGGTCGGCCGCCCACATGGTCTACTTCACCAAGCCGCTCGCAGAGATCTTCACGATCGACCCGGCAAAATAAGCGCCTACCCCACTAAGGGCACTTCTCGAGCTCTGCGTGTAATGGTCCATCATCGGTCACCGTCCGAACGCACCTCCGCGGTGATGCCATCGCGGTTGAAGGACCAGGGACAACTATTCTGAGAGTGGGGGGATCACTGACCCAATGGCCATCAACCGTCACGGCGCCGTCCTGCTCCTGCTCACCACGACCGGCTTCGGCGCGAGCCTCGCGCTCATCTGGCCCAGGTCGCATCCTCCGCAAGGTCCCACCCCGCCCGCTCCGAGCGCGGCCCGCGACGGGGCGAGCGACGCGAAGATCACACCCAACACGAAGGCGCACGGCGCGCTCTGCAAGGAGCTCGCGACCCGTTACAGGGCGGCGGTCGAGACGGCTGCCATCGGATGCTCGCGCGACGACGACTGCCTCGCCCAGGAGCGGGGCGGCGTCTTCCTCGAGCTCGACGGTTGCGGGCGCTT
>DATIQP010000906.1:0-6278 GCA_035470765.1 Polyangiaceae bacterium
CAAACCCGCATTCACGCTGCCGGAGGCGGGCTGGCAGGCGATCGCCGAGAACGCGGCGGACGCGGTGTTCGTCTCGGACAGATCGCTGCGCCTCCTGTGGGTGAATCGTCGCGCGGAGGAGCTGCTCGAGCGCTCCTTCGACGAGATGTGCGGCCACCTGGTGAGCGAATTCTTCTGGGATGAGCAGACCGAGCCGCCGCTCCAGTTCCAGGCGCTGCACACGGGGCTGGCGACGGACACGCGGCGCGTCTTCAAGACGGGTCGGGGCGGCCGGCGCGTCCTCGAGGTCCACGCGCGCAACCTCGGCGCCGAGCTGCTGGTCGGCATCGCGCGCGACGTGACCGAGAGGCTCGACGCGACCGCCCGGCTGGAACGCTCGGAGGCGAGCTTCCGCGCGATCATCGAGCACGCGCCCGACGGCATGTTCGTGCACGCCAGCGGGCCCATCCTGTACGCGAACAGCGCCGCCTTGCGCATGCTGGGATACGACCGACTCGACGAGCTGCGCGGACGATCGATCCTGACCATCGTTCCTTCGGACAGTCACCCCTTCGTGCAGAAGCGGATCCGCAGCCTCGAGACCAGCAAAGAGTCGCCCTTCGTCGAACAGCCGCTCCTCCGGCGGGACGGCTCGGTGCTCACGGCCTCGATCGGCGCGGTGAAGGTCGTGTTCGAGGGCCAGGAAGCGATCGCCGTGATGGCGCGCGACGTGACCGAGCAGCGCGCGCTCGAAGGGCAGCTCACGCGCGCCGAGCAGATGGCTGCGCTCGGCATGCTCGCGGCGGGCGTGGCGCACGAGATCAACAACCCGCTCGCGTACCTCATGCTGAGGCTCGACGCGATCGGCTCCACGAGCGCGCGCCTCCGCAGCGACGCCGCACGGTTGCGGGAGCGCCTCGAGGCGCGCTTCGGGGAGGCCGAGGCTCGAGAGCTGCTCGAGGGTTGCGCGAAGGACACGGTGTTCGACGAGCTCGACGACCACCTGGCGACGGCTCTCGAAGGGGCCAAGCGGGTTCGCACGATCGTGAACGACCTACGCGTCTCGTCGCGCGTCGACGACCAGGTGCGTGCCGAGATCCTGGTCACGGGTCCGCTCGCGCGCGCCCTGGGGCTCGCCTCGCACGAGCTCCAGCGCCGTGCCCGCGTCGTGACGTCGTACGGGGACGTGCCGCCCGTCCTCGCGAACGAGGGCCGCCTCACCCAGCTGTTCCTGAACCTCCTCCTCAACGCGGCTCACGCGATCGAAGAAGGACATCCCGAGCGCAACGAGGTGAAGATCGCGGCCTGGGCGAAGGGGGACGACGTCTGCGTCTCGATCACGGACTCGGGCGCGGGCATCCCGGAGGACGTCCTCCCGCGGCTGTTCCAGCCGTTCTTCACCACCAAGCCGGCCGGCGTCGGCACCGGCCTCGGGCTCTCGATCTGCCATGGCATCGTGACCTCGCTGCTCGGAACCATCCGCGTGGAGAGCACGGTGGGTCGCGGCACGACGTTCACCGTGGTGCTCCCGAGGCTGCGGGCGGAGCCCTGAGCGCGCGCGGTGAGCGCGGGATCGTCACCCGCCCCAGCGAGTGACGCTGTCAGGACGCAGCAGCTGAGCGGGCGTCTGGTCGCCGAGCGCGAGCTTCGCCTGGACGCGCCAGCGATCTTCGATCCCGATGGCGCCGCCCATCGTCGTGAAAGGCGGGATGCCCCACAGAGACGGCTTGATCTCGACCTCGGCGATCACGTCCGAGCCCGAGCGGACCAGAGGCACGTCGAGCGAGCGGGCGCGCCCCATCATCGTGAGCTTGCCGTGGAGGATCCACCCGCTTACCGCCGGCAGGACCTCGCCCTCGAGCTCGACGGTCGGAAAGCGCTCCGCCTTCAGGATGGCCTCGCGCATGTTGCGCTCGATCACGTCCGTGTCTTGCCTCGAGAACTTGGTCGCGTCCACGCGGTCGCCCACGACCACGCCGTCGACGTGCGCCGACCCGACGTCGAAGCGGGCGCGCACCCGCCCCGCTCGCAGCTCGATTTCGTAGTGCACCACGCTGAGACGCAGATCATGAGCGAGCCGGGAGAGCAGGCCCTCCTTGAAGGTGAAGATATGAATGGCGTCGGCGTGAGGGGAGACAGGAACCGGGGGTCTGCGCGCACCAAGCACGCAGTATGGATAACGCGCCGCGCGCGCAGAGGATTTGCGATAACTCAAAAGTCCTTCGCACGGATCGTAAAGCTCGGCATCGGCGTGTGCGACAATCAGCCGCGCTGTCGCATGAATCGGCAGAGCGGAGTTCGTTTGCCGGCGTCGTGCCTTCTCGGCGATATTAAGCGGTGGAGGACCTTGTCATGAACTACGCACGCTTGACTTCCATTGTAGTGACCGGCGGTCTGGTCGCCGTACTCGTGACGAACTGCGGGGGCGACTCCGGCGTCGCCATCGACGGCGGCACGGACGGCACCACGGGCAACGACGGCGCTACCCAACAAGACACCGGCACGACCACCGACACCGGCACGACCACCGACACCGGCACGACCGCCGACACCGGCACGACCGCCGACAGCGGCGGCCCGGCGTGCACGAGCGACGCGAACTGCGCGCAGCCCACGCCGTACTGCGACACGCAGATCAACCAGTGCGTGCAGTGCCTCGGCGATCCGAACTGCGCCAACATGCCGAACGGCAACAACACCTGCGATCTCACGTTGCACAAGTGCGTGCAGTGCACGAGCAGCGCCCAGTGCGGCGGACAGAACCCGTATTGCTCGCCCAACGACCGCTGCGTGCAGTGCCTCGGCAACGGCAACTGCCTCACGAACCAGTCGTGCAACACCACGTACCACTGCGTGAACAACTGCACCTCCAGCCAGCAGTGCGCGTGGCCCAACCCGGTGTGCGACACGCAGCTCGGTTACTGCGTGCAGTGCATGAGCAGCACCGACTGCGCCAACAACCAGAACAACAAGATCTGCAACACCACGACCAACGCGTGCGTGCAATGCCTGAGCAGCACCGACTGCGCCAACAACCAGAACAACAAGATCTGCAACACCACGACCGACCAGTGCGTGCAGTGCATGCAGAACACTGATTGCCCCACCAACGCGCCTTACTGCGTCGGCAACAACTTCAAGTTCTGCGTGCAGTGCCTGAGCACCGCCGACTGCGGCGACGCGGGTCTGACTTGCCAGCAGGGCTTCTGCCAGTAGCTGAAGCCACGCCCCAAAGTGGAACGGGCGGAACGCCGCACCGGCGCGAGGACGCGCCGCGTGCGGCCGTGATGCGACGGCACGCGGCGTGCAGTCGCTGGTCGGAATGAAGACCACCACATCGTTGCATGAGCACGACGGCGAGCTCATCGAGACGCGTCTCGAGTTTCGCGAAGGCGGTGTATGGGTCGTCGGCCTCTGCCCCGGCTGCTGGGAGCACGTGGCGGCACGCACCTCGGGGCGAGGTCAGCCGGAGACGGTCACCTGTGAGAACGGGCACGTGCTCCGCGTGACCGAGCAGCGCTCGGAGGGCCAGTACCGCTACGTCTCGCCCTGAGCCTCGCCGGCGCGCGCTCTCAGTCGGCGGCGGCGTCGAGCACGCCGTGGCCGAGGTCGATGGCGATTCGAGTTGGGTCGAACGCGAGCATCCGATGGGCTGGGTCGTAGCGCGACCGCACACCGGCCTGCGCCTTGCAGCGATCCCCAAGGGACGCCGTGATCCGCATCCTTCGAAACCTTCGCGCTCGAGCCTTCATCCTGGCGCTGCTTTGCGCCGCGCTTGGCGTCTGCGCGCTGCCGCCTCCCACCGTCCAGACCGCCCAGGCCCCCTACGCGCCCTTCGGACGCTACCGTACGTTCACGTTCGAGGGCTCGGAGGGCGCACCCGACGGATACGCCGCGACGGTGCGCTCGATCGAGGTGGAGCGAAGGATGAAGGCTCTGATCGGCAAAGAGCTGGAGCGGAAGGGCTACGCCGAGACCCCCGAGGGCGGCGACTTCCTCGTGGCGTATGGCGCCGGCAGCCGGGAGGCCACACGGACCATTCGGCTGTCACGCATCGGCGTGTCCGTGATGGGCCAGAACGAAGAGGAGACAACGTTCCTCGAGGAGATGCTGGTCGTCGACGTCTACGACCGGATCACGAAGGAGGCGGTGTGGCGCGGCACGGCAAAGGCCGAGATCAGCTCGTCCGGGATCGACGAGGCCCGGCTCGGCGAGACGCTGCGAACGATGCTGGAGGCGTTCCCCGCGGTGTGGCATCCGTCCGTCTCGGGGAGCTCCCTCTCCTTCTTCCTCAGAAGATGAAGAACGCCGACCCCTGCACGCGGTCGTTGATCGCCTGCTGCTTGTCGCCGTAGTTGTCGAACGTCCGGCCGTAGCTCAGGCCGAGCCGGAACCCGGGGAGGGGGTCCGCGAAGAGGTCGACGTTCACCCAGTCGAGCGAGGCGCGCGTCTTGGCCACGGGGCCCAGGGTCGTGGCGTTCGGCGACTCGGCGTGGCCGTAGTTGGCGGCGACCCAGACCTTCCCTCCGACGCCGGGGAGGTAGTACTGCAGCCCGACGTTGCCGACGTACCACTGGACGTAGTGCAGGTTGCCCGCGGCATCGAAGGTCACGATCCCGTTGTCGACGTTCTGCGGATACGTGGGCGGCGTGCCCGAGCTCGGGAACGCGACGCCGCCGGTGAACGACGAGTACTGATCGCTCATGCCGTAGCCGGTGGCGAAGTTGCCGGTGAGCGAGAGGTCGTTGCCGCTCTTGCCGCCGTCGTTCGCGGGGAGGATCGGCAGGAACGCGTCGAACGAGATCGCCGTGCCGACCTTGTCGGTCGTGGTGTTCGCGGCGGGGAAGACGGGGACCTTGATGTACTTCAGGTCGCCCGAGACGCCGAGCGACGCCGGCTCGACGGCGGTGCCGGTCGAGCCGTCGGTGCGCTTGCCCTTCCAGTGGTTGAAGGTCACACGCACGCCGGCCTGCCCTTCCGGAGCCTCCGAGGCGCGCTGCGGCGGGTTGAGCGCGGCGGCGGCGATCTCGACGTTGACCGGATCGGTCTTGATCGTCTTCGAGACGCGGACCTGCGGCCGGCGCGAGTAGATCTCGGTGGGCGCGCCCTGGATGTCGACCGTGTTCATGTGGAAGTACGGCTGCCAGCCGAAGAGCGCCCAGGTCTGGCCGAAGAGCATGTCGACGATGGGCGTCTCGACCTTGACGTTGATGTGGCGCTCGCGAAACGCCGCGTTGGCGTAAAACGATCCCTCCGAGACGCCGCTGCCGGGCGGGTAGCCGACGGCGGGCTCGTTGCCGAGGAAGTCCATCTCGAGCTGCCCGGTGACGCGGATGCCGTGGAGCTCCGGCGCCTTGACGCGGACTCCGAGGCGCGAGTTGCGGATCGAGCCGACGAGCTGGCCGTGCTGGCCGGCGAACGTCTCGTTGCGCGCGATCTGGGAGTTGCCCTGGACCTCGGACAGGCCCTCGGTCGAGTCGTGGATCGCGTCGGCCTCGACGAAGCCGTAGATCGTGGTCGCGAACTTGCCGACGACGAGCGTGGTCGTGTCGCCCGCGGCTTTGGTACCCGCCGTGCTCGCGATGTCGCGCATCGCGCTGTCGTACTCCTCCTGGGAGATGATCTTCTTGTCGAGCAGGAGCTTGAGCGAGGAGAGCTGCACGAGCGGTGTGGGTGCGGGCGCGGCCGCCGGGCTGGCCACGGCGGGCGGAGGTGCAGTGGGCGGAGGTGCAGCGGGCGGCGGTGCGGAGGACGGCGGCGCGGCGGACGGCGGCGCGGCAGGCGGCGGCGCGGTCGTCGTGGCCGCCGGAGCGGCGGCGCTGGCATCTTCCGGAGCCGGCGTCTGAGCCATGGCGATGCCGGGGATGAGCGCGAGGAGAGAGAGCGGGAACAAGTAGGTTTTCACGCCCGCGTTCGTACCGCGCGGCGAGATCGGGTTCGGCAACGTCTCGCCAACGATCTCGTGCGGGCGCGTTACGTTCGCTTCACGCGGCTGTCACAACCCGTCGGCCCGGCGAGCGCCGTCCGCAATCGGTGCGCAAGGCGCGGCGACGAACGCTGCGATTTCGCTTCGATGCGCGCGCTCGCGCCACTTGATAGTTCCCGCGCTCGTCCCAGATTCGAAGTCACCGGAGTCGACGCGAATCGTCGAAAGGGGTGAGACATGGCCGCCTACGAAGTGTGCTGGGACGAATCGAGCGCGCTGCTGACGACGCGAAAGCGCAGCCCCATCGGGCTCGCCGACGTGCTTCGGTTCAAGGAGACGCTCGCCGAGACGCTCGCGCGCGTGCCGGCCCTCA
>DATIQP010000907.1:0-5788 GCA_035470765.1 Polyangiaceae bacterium
TGCCGGCGGTGTTCTCCTGCACCGCGGTGAACGTCGACGAGCCGATCGTGTCGACGACCGCGACGTGGCCCGCGGTGGGGTCGGCGCCGCAGCTCCCGGCGCCGAAGACGACGAGGTCGCCGTGCACCGGCGCGGTCGTCACCGAGACGCCCGAAGGATGCGTGGCGCACATCTGCTTGGCGTACATCACGCCCCAGCTCGCCGAGACCTTCCACTTGAAGTGCATGTAGCGAACGGCGAACTCGACGCACTGGTAGCCGTAGCCGTGCTCGCTCTGCACCCAGCCCGTCCCGCCCGAGACCTTCTTCGTGTCCACGCCGTTGTTCGACCACACGTCGAAGTTGCCGCAGTACGCGTACGCGGGGATGCCGTCGATCGACGCGCTGACTTTCTCGTTGCAGATGTAGTCGACGGCGTCGTCCGACTGATCGACCTGTTCGGCGGACGACGAGCAGCCGGCGGCGAGGGCGACGACCCCGGCGGTGGCGATGGAAAGGACGGCGAAGCGGCGCAGCATGCCGGACGAGCGTGCACGGCGCGTTCCAGCGAGTTCGCCCGAGAAAACCGCTGGATCGTCGACCATCCATCGCGGCGACGCGCGGGGGCCGCGCGAAGCACCGCGACGCTCAGGGGCAGGTGCGGTCTTGCAGGACGAGCGGCGCGAGCGGCGTCTGCGCGAAGTCGAACGCCCCGAAGAGGTCGTTGGCCTGCGCGTCCTGCGCGGCGGGGTCGAGGTCGTGCAGCGTCTTCTGCGATCCGAAGACGCGCTCGATGAACCGCGCGATGCTCGCTTGCTCCGACACTCCCTTGAAGACGTACCCCGGCCGCGCGTACGGCGAGATGACGATGAGCGGGAGGCGGAAGCCGAGGCCGTAGGGCTGGCTCGGGTTGCATCCGTACTGGCGCGGCGGCGCCACGTGGTCGTACCAGCCGCCGAAGTCGTCCATCGTGAAGAGGATGGCGGTGTCCTTCCAGTACCCGCTCTGCATGATCATGTTGATGCGATCAACCGTCCAGTTCTCGCCCGTGCACACGCCGCCGATGTTCGGGTGCTCGTCGGCGAAGTCCTGGTTCACCAGGAACGTGACCGGCGGGAGCGTGTTGTTCTGGATGTCCTTCTGGAACTGGTCGACGGTGACGACCTTGCTCCAGCCCGGCCCGTGGCGGACGGAGTCGACCGCGTCGAACATCGACCACACCTCGGGCAAGAGGTAGAAGTTCGAGCCGTAGAACTTCCAGTCGATCCCCTGCGGGAGCACGTCGGGGATGCTCGGGATCTTGAAGCAGGGGAAGACGTCCTTCTCCTGGCAGGTCTGCTCGTCCTCGGTGGCGACGAGCGTCGACGAGGCCTGATCGCAGCCCCAGTAGGGCCAGTAGATCTGCGTGTTGGGGTTGTTGAACGCCCAGCCCGCCTGCGCCGCGAGCACGAAGGTGTGACCGGGGAAGCTCGGGCCGAGGACGTTGGCGAAGAAGTGATCGCCGAGCGTGAAGTGGCGCGCGTACTGCCAGTAGTTCGGGATGTCCTTCTCGAGGTACTGCGCGTAGGCGAGATTGTCTCCGTTGACGCTGGTCCCGGAGACGGAGTCCCAGCCGTTCATCTGGCCGTTGTTCCAGTCGGTGAGCGCGCACGCGTGCTCGTGGCACATGTCGCGAGGGGTCTTGTCCGGCGCTTCGCCGACGGTGATCACCCCGTTGGACGTGTTGGCGGTGGTCGTGCCCTCGGCGCCCGGGAAGCTGCCGAAGTAGTTGTCGAAGGTGTGGTTCTCCTTCACCACCACCACGACGTGCTTGATGGGGATTGGGATCGTGGCGCCGTCCGGGCCGACCACGCCACCATCGGCGGGCGCGGCGTCGAGGCCACCGGAGTCGGGCGAGCCGCCGCCGTCGAAGCCCGGATCCGCGGGACTCGAGCCGCAGGCGAAGAGGAAGGGAGGGAGAACCAGAGCGAGCAAGCGAAGACGAGCGACCACGTACGACTCTCTTTCGTCAGCCCGCCAAGGCGGCGGGAGAATGCACCGACCCCCAGAAATGTTCGCGCATTGTGGACTCGATCACACGATCCGCAAGCCTTTCCGCGGCCATCGAAGTCGTCCGTTGCCACGGAAGTCCCCCACGGGGCCGGGACCTTTCAGCCCAGGCCGCGCACGCCGTGGCCGCCCTCGCGCGCGAGGTCGTCGAGCGCCGCCTGCATCGCGGCGCGCACCTGCTCGCGGCACCTCCAGACGACCGTCTCGTCCTCGGCGGCCTCCGGTCCGAGCTCCGGCCAGCGCATCGGCGGCAGCACGCGGACGCGGATGCGCACCGGCAGCGGCCAGTAGAACGTCGCACCGAACGAGACGCCCCACGGCAGGCAGAGCGTCACCGGGAAGACCTCGACGCGCGCGATCCGTTTGAGGCCGAGGCGCGTCACGAGCCCGCGGCCGTCGGTCAGGATGCGGAAGGCGTCGTGCGCCCCCGCCGAGACGACCGGCACGATCGGCGCGCCCGTGCGCAGCGCGACCCGCACGAAGCCCCGGCGCCGGCCGAAGACGATCTCGTGGCGGCGGCTCCACGGGCGGAACGCGTCGATGTCTCCGCCCGGGTAGACCAGGACCTTCGACCCGCGCCGGAGCAGCTCCACCGCGTTCGCGGGGCGCGCGCGCACGGCTCCGAGCCGGGGCATCAGCTCGCCCACGACGGGCAGCCGGAACGGCATGTCGTGCATCAGCCCGTAGGCGGGCGAGTCGATGCCGAAGCGGCGCCACCACGCCACCATCAGCGCGAACATGTCGGGCGACATCAAGCCACCGTTGTGGTTGCCCACCGCGAGCGCCGGCCCCTCCGGGACGTGCTCGAGCCCCTCGACCGTAGCGTGGTGATAGTGGCGAAAGAGGAGGTCGAGCCAAGGCAGATACGTACGGATGACGCGAGGATCGCGGCGCGCTCCAAGGTCGAGGTCGAACGACTGCATTGCGTAGAGGATGTGTCGTTTGTCGCGGCGCCGCGATGATCGTTCGCATATAAGTTGGGCAAGATGCCGACGCTCTGGCCACGCCTGCAGCTCTTCGAGTTCAACGACCTATCGGGTATTCACCCCGCGGCGCGCGACACCATCGTCGAGTCCCTCTCCCGCACCCTCGAGTGGGGGCGCATGCTCGACGGCCTCGTGGAGCCGTTCGCGCGCTTCCTGGAGCAGTCCGCCGCGAGCGAGCTGCTCGATCTCGGCTCGGGCGCGGGCGGCCCGGCGCGCGTCCTCGCGCGAGCCCTCGCGCGCCAGGGCCGAGAGGCGCGCTTCGTGCTGACCGACCTGCACCCTCGCGTCGAGGCGTGGGCCGCGTCGCGCGCCGCGCACCCCGAGGCCATCGACTTCGAGCCCTCGTCCGTCGACGCGACGAACGTCCCCGCCGCGCTCTCGGGCGGCCGCGCGCGGACCCTCATCAACGTCTTTCACCACTTCCCGCCGGAGGTGGGCGCCGCCGTGCTGAAGGACGCCGTGCTCGGCTCGCGCGGCGTGTTCCTCGCCGAGGCCTTCGGGCGGAATCCGTTGCAGTTTGCAAACTTCGCCGCGACCGGCCTGCCCGCGCTGCTCGCCAACCCCTGGCTGAGCGAGCGCGACCGCTTCGCCAAGGCCGCGCTCACGTATCTCACCCCCGCCGCGCTCGGGATGTGCATGTGGGACGGGTTCGTCAGCACGCTCCGCGTCTACGAAGAGCAGGAGCTTCGCGCCATGGTCGAGCCCTTCGGCGGCGGCTTCCGGTGGACCTACGGGACGTACCGCTACTTCCCGCGCGGCACGGGCTACTTCTTCTACGGCGTGCCGGCCTGAGTGAAGCGGTGACCGATTTGGTGGAGCAAAGGGGGATCGAACCCCTGACCTCCGCATTGCGAACGCGGCGCTCTCCCAGCTGAGCTATTGCCCCAAACCGTCGAAAACCATCGACGATCCGCCCGGGATTGCCCCGAACGGACGGCGGCGGAACATACGCGGTCGCCGCTCGAAGTCAAGCGCGGCCCCATGACGGACGCCGCCCGCCCCCTTCTCTGACGCCGTCTCCGTCTCCGCCTCAGCCTCCGATTCGGGCCGACCGCATCGCAGCCTCCACCTTCTCGCGGTTCGCGTCGAAGTCGGAGGCGTCGCCCGTGGCCTCGACGAGCAGGATGCGGCGGTCCGTCGCGTAGACGTCGACGACGTAGCGGTTCTTGCGCTGCCCGTCGAAGTAGACGTAGTGCAGCGACCGCCCGGGCAGCCCCTCCGCGTTCTTGATCTCCTCGCGCTTGCCGTCGAGCTGGTAGCCCCGCTGCTGCAGGCGCAGATCGATCGCCGTCGTCCAGAAGTCCAGGTTCGCCCTCGGATCGTTCGCGACCACGCGCGCGGCGATGACGACGCCGTCGGCGCTGGCCACGCGGTCGTCGTAGTCGCCGCCGACGTGGGCGAAGCCCTCCGGCACCGAGAGGCGAGCGCCCGGCCCGCACGCGACCGTGGCGAGAGAGACGCACGAGAGAGCGACACAGAGCATCTTGCGGAACATGATCGTCTTCCTTCTGGAGGGTGAGGGTCAGCTTCCCGGAGCTTCGAGCTTCGGCACGCCCATGTCGTCGAGCCAGCTCGCGTGCAGCTGCATCACGCGCTTCTGAGCCGGCGGGAGCGGCGTGCCGCCGCCGACGATCGTCTGTGCCTTGGGGCGAGCGATGAGGCCGACGGTGAGCGTCGAGAACGCCGCGTGCTCGCGGAGGTAGCGCATGCGCCCCTCGATGCGGTCGATGTCCATCGAGACGCGCTCGAGCTCGCGCTCGAGGGTGAGCATGTCGTTGACGTTCGGCGCCTTGGCCAGGAAGTCCTGCAGGCGCTGGCGCGTGGCCTTGAGGTTCGAGAGGCGGACTTCCGCATCGTGGTACTCCTCGCTCACGTCCTCGGCGGTGACGGCCTGGTGCAGCACCTCGCCGAGCTCGCTCACCTTCGAGAGCGCCTCGCGGAAGCGCGCGGACGGGATCCGCACCTGCACGCTCTGGTCCTTGCGGCCGCTCAGGTGGCCGCCCTCGCTCTCGGCGACGTCGACGATCTTGTCGATGGTGGCCGACACTTTGCCGTCGTCGACGGCCATGTTCACGTCGCCCGTGTACATGATCAGGAACGCCGGGTTCTGGGCGTCGTCCTTCTTGCTGCCGTCGTCGGCGCTCTTCTTGGCGGCGGCGGGCGAGGGAGAGGCTGCGGTCGCCGGCTTGGCCGCGGCCGGCGCGCCGGGCGGGGGAGCCGGCGCCGCGCTGCGATTGCTCATCGACATGACCGACACCGGCGCGGGGGCCGCGGGGGCGTCGGAGGCGCTCTGGACCGACTCGGTCTGGACCTCGCCGGTGGCGCTGCTGGGGGCGGCGGCTGAGGGCATGGCGGACGCGCCGCATCCCGGCGCCGCCAGGGCCAGAATGATCGCGACGAGGTTCGAACGGTTCATGCCGATCGAACGCGCGGCCCGGCCAGGCCTTACAGGCGTTTTCTCAGCGTCGCGCGGGCAGGGCGTTGACCGCGCCGCACACGCGGCCGAGCACCATCGCCCAGAGCACGAGGCCCACGAGCGGCACCCACCCGAGGAGCATCGCCGCGATGAACAGACCCTGACCGAGCTGCGGCGCCTGGATGCCGTGCCGCTGGAGGTAGGCGTTGTATCGCGTCGCGTAGCCGGGGAAGACGACGAAGACCCAGTAGAGCGAGAAGAACGGGACGAAGAGCAGGCCGAGCGCGGCGCCGGGCGTCGGCTTGGTCTGGCCGTCGTTGATCGCGGCCCACATCTTGTAGATGAAGATCATCTGCACG
>DATIQP010000908.1:0-2946 GCA_035470765.1 Polyangiaceae bacterium
CCTCTGCCACCTCGCGCCCGAGAGCGCCGAGCGGACCGTGTGGCGCGAGCGCGTGGAGGACCTGGCGCGCAGCGGGTTGCGCGTGATCGCGGTGGCGAAGGGCAGCGAGCACCCGCACGACGGCAAGCACACCGCGATCACGACGAATCCGCCCGGCGATCCTCACGAGGTGCTCTTCGAGATGGTCGGTCTCGTCGGCCTCGAGGACCCGGTGCGGGCCGACGCGGCGAGCGCGGTCGCGCTCTGCCGGCAGGCGGGCATCCGGGTGGTGATGATCACGGGCGACCACCCCGACACCGCGCGCACCATCGCGCGCCAGGCGGGCCTCGCGGCCTCGGGCGACGTGCTCACGGGGTCCTAAATCGAGGCGCTCGACGACGCCGCCCTCGGCAAGAGCCTCCGGACGGCGAACGTGATCGCGCGCGCGGTGCCGGCCCACAAGCTCCGGATCGTGCGCGCGCTCGAGGCGAACGGTCACGTGGTCGGCATGACCGGCGACGGCGTCAACGACGCGCCCGCGCTCAAGGCGGCGCACATCGGTATCGCGATGGGCGCGCGCGGCACCGACGTGGCGCGCGAGGCGAGCTCGCTCGTGCTCGTCGAGGACGACTTCGGCTCCATCGTCGCCGCCGTCCGCGTCGGCCGCCGCATCTACGACAACATCCGCAAGGCCGTGCGCTACATCGTCGCCGTGCACGTGCCGATCGCGGGGCTCTCGCTGATCCCCGCGCTCCTCGGCTGGGGCGCCCTGCTGGCGCCCACGCACGTCGTCTTCCTCGAGCTGGTGATCGATCCCGCGTGCTCGATCGTGTTCGAGATGGAGGACGAGGAGCCCGACCTGATGACGCGCCCGCCGCGGCCGGTGACCTCGCGGGTGCTGCGCCTGCGCGACGCAGTGTGGAGCCTGGTCCAGGGCCTGGCGGTCCTCTTGCCCGCGCTGCTCCTGGTCTGGATGGCGCGGCGCGAGGGCCTCGATCTCGGCCACCAGCGGACGGTCGCGTTCGTCGCGCTGGTCGTCGGCAACCTCGCCGCCATCCTCGCCAACCGCACCGCCCGCGGCAGCTTCGTACGCGCCCTCGGCCGCCGTAACCCGGCGCTCGCGTGGCTCCTTCTCGGCGTCACGGTCGCGCTCGGAGGGATGCTCTTCATTCCCCCCGCGCGCTCGCTCTTCGAGTTCGGGTCGCTCCAGTCCGCCGAGCTGGCCCAGGCCGTGGCGTGGGGCGCGCTCCCCGTCCTCGCGCTCGATCTGTTGCGGAGCGCCTTCCCGCGCCGGGGCAAGCGGGGCTGAGAGCTACCCCTCGAACGCCTCGTCCGCGATCGCCAGCGCCTGGTCGATGATCTCGAAGCCCTCGGTGAGCTGCACGTCGTTGATGCACAGCGGCGGGTTGCACATGATCCCGCCCCACTGGAGCACCGTGTACAGGCCGTTGTCGCGGAAGAACTTGCCGATCTTCGCCATCGCCGGGTGCGTGCCGTTGTAGGGCACGAGCCGCTCGTTCTTGCTGTTTTTTCGGAGCTCGATGATGCCGAACAGGCCGAGGTTGCGCGTCTCGCGCACGCTCTTGTGCTTCTGCTGCAACCGGCCCATGCGCGCGCGCATCACCTCGCCCATGCGCGCCGAGTTCTCGACGAGCTCCTCCTTCTCGATGACGTCGATGACGGCCATCGCCGTGGCGAGGCACATCGGGTGGGCATTGTAGGTGAGGCCGCCGTAGAAGACGTTCTCGCGAAAGTGGTTGGCGATGCGATCGCTGAGCGCCATCACGCCGAGCGGCATGTACGAGCTCGTCAGGCCCTTGGCCATCGTGAGGATGTCCGGGACGATGCCGCCGTGCTCGAAGGCGAAGAGCTTGCCCGTGCGGCCCCAGCCGCACATGACCTCGTCGCACACGAGCAGGATGCCGTACTTGTCGAGCAGCTTCTTGAGACCCTGGAGGTAGCCCTTCGGCGGCGGCAGGATGCCGTTCGTGCCGGTGACCGTCTCGATGAACATCGCGGCGATCTTGTCGGTACCCTCGTACTGGATGACCTCCTCGAGGTAGCGGAGGTTGTTCTCGACGATCTCCTCGTCGGTCTTGCCGAAGCTGAACTCGTACGGGCTCGGATCCATGACGCGGACGACGCCGCTCATCCCGGGCTCGTTCGGCAGCCGGCGCGGATCGCCCGTGAGCGACATCACGCCGTGCGTCGCGCCGTGGTAGCTGCGGTAGCGCACCATGATCTTGTGGCGGCCCGTGAACAGGCGCGCGGCCTTGATCGCGTTCTCGTTCGCCTCGGCGCCGCCGAGCGTATAGAAGAACGTATTCAAGTCGCCGGGGACCATGTCGGCGAGGCGCTTGGAGAGCTTCGCGCGCACCTCGGTCGCCATGCTCGGACCCGCGTAGACCAGCGTCTCGGCCTGCTTCTTGATGGCGGCGACGACGTGCGGGTGGCCGTGACCGATGTTCACGCTCATCAGCTGGCTGTTGAAGTCCAGCCAGCGCTTCCCGTCGGGCGAGTAGAGATAGACGCCCTCGGCGCGCTCGATCGGGAGCGGGTCCACCTTCCCCGTCGCCGACCAGGAAAACAGGCTGTGCTTCAAGCACAGGTCGATCATTTCTTTGGAGTCCATGGGCTGCTCCGTTGCTGCAGAAGAAGAGGAGGCGCCCGGTCTTACCACATCCCGCCCCGGTCAGCCGGCTGACCAGAAGCCGGCCTCGATCCCATCACCCGACGAGCACTTGTGCGAGGCACGAGACTTGCGACCCGGGGCGATGTGCGTGTCCTCGCGGTGTTGTGTTTCGGTATGGCCGCAGTGTCCTGTGGCGACGGCGTCAGCTCCACGGAGGTGGCGAAGACGGCGTATCTGGGCCTCGATCCATCGATCGACAAGGCCATCACCCTCGGCTTTCAGGGCTTCAACGCCGCGCTCGGGGCCAACATCCCGCCTCAAACGGCCAGCGGCGA
>DATIQP010000909.1:0-1613 GCA_035470765.1 Polyangiaceae bacterium
GATGACGCCGAGGATCTTCAGCTTGTAGTGAGCCGCGTAGTAGTTGAACGAGCCGTGGAAGGTGACGAAGCCGCGCGTCTTGAACGCGTCCGTGCGCGCGCCGAGCTCCTTGTCGAGCTTCTCGAGGTCCGCGTCGAGCTGCGTCGCGCGCTCGTGGTAGCCGGCGGCGTGGGCGGCGTCCGTCGCGGCGAGCTCGTCTCCGATGGCCTTCACGATCGTGCGCGCGCGCGACGGATCCATCCACACGTGCGGATCGGTCGCGCCCTTCTCGTGATCGTGGTCCTCCTCTTCCTTGCCGCGCGCCTTGTCGGCGGCCTCGTCGCCGATGGCCCCCTCCTGCACCGTGAGCGTGGGCACCTTCTCGCCGACCCGGAGCACTCGCGCGCTCGGCGCGGCGTCCTTCATGAGCTTTTCCATCCAGGGGTCGAGGCCCAGGCCGACCAGGACGCCGAGCTTGGACGCCGCGATCTGCTCGATGTCTCTCGCGGTGGGGTCGAAGCTGTGCTCGGTGTGGCCGGGCGGCAGCACCAGGATCACCTCCGCGTCGGGCCCGGCGACGCGGCGAACGAGGTCGTAGATCGGGAAGATGGACACGGCGACCTTCGGGCGGCCGCCGGACGCGCCGTGGCAGCCGTTGCACGCGCCGAGCGCGAGCGAGAAGGTGAGAAAAAGCACGCCGAGAGCCGAACGATGCATGCCACGAGATGAACGCCAAGATGGCGCCGCGCCAAGCGGAATCTTCGAGTCTAGTATGTTAGAAGGCACTCATGCCCCCGTTCGAGATCCGCGGCGCGCTGAAATCGGATGAAGAGCAGCTGCTCGCCGTCGCGCACCACCTCAACACGGTGAACCTCCCGGACGATCGCGAGGAGATCAAGGGCATCCTCGAGCACTCCGAGAACAGCTTCACCGGTCACATCAAGGACCCGCGGCGCCGCCAGTACGTCTTCGTCCTCGTCGACAACGAGAAGGGGAAGATCATCGGCACGTCGATGATCATCGGCCAGCTCGGGCGGCGAGACGCGCCCTACGTCTACCTCGACGTCACCGACGAGGAGCGTTACTCGGCGACGCTCGACAAGCACTTCAAGCACACGACGCTCAACGTCGGTTACTCGTACAACGGGCCGACCGAGATCGGGGGGCTCGTGCTCTCGCCGGACTACCGCCACGTGCCGCAGCGGCTCGGGCTGTTCATCTCGTACGTGCGCTTCTTGTTCATCAAGGCGCACCGCGAGCTGTTCCGCGACGAGATCCTCGCCGAGCTCTTGCCGCCCCTCGAGCCGGACGGCACCTCGCACCTCTGGGACGCGCTCGGCCGGCACTTCACCGACCTGAGCTACGCCGAGGCCGATCTGCTCTCGAAGAAGAACAAGGAGTTCATCCGCGGCCTGTTCCCGGAGGGGACGATCTACGCCTCGCTCTTGCCGAAGCAGGCGCAGGACGTGATCGGCAAGGTCGGCGCGCAGACCAAGGGCGTCGAGAAGATGCTGCGGCGCATCGGCTTCCGGTACGCCGAGCGCGTCGACCCGTTCGACGGCGGCCCGCACTTCGTCGCCCCGACGGACGAGATCACGCTCGTGCAGCGGACGCACAAGGTGAAGGTGAGCCGG
>DATIQP010000910.1:0-13544 GCA_035470765.1 Polyangiaceae bacterium
CGAGACCGCCGTCGTGCCCAGCCCCGACCCGGTGCGCCTGTCGGTGCCCAAGGCCTTCGTCGTGCTCAAGCCGGGCACGCCCGAGACCAAGGAGACGGCGCGCGCCATCTTCGCGTTTTGCAGCGAGAGGCTCGCGCCCTACAAGCGCGTGCGGCGGCTCGAGTTCGCGGCCTTGCCCAAGACGATCTCCGGAAAGATCCGCCGCGTCGAGCTGCGCAAGCTCGAGGCGGCGCGACGCGCGAAGAACGAGCGCGTGCCGACCGAGTTCTGGCTCGAGGAAATGTAGCGCACGCCGATGGCTGGTCGGAGGCGCGCGTCAGGCCGCCTTCAGCTCCGCGCTGCGGATCTCCGTGTACACGGGCGAAGCTCCGAGGCGGAGCCGCCTTCGAACTCCGTCGACCGGAAGCGCGAGCAACGACTCCCAATCCTGGCCGGGGAGCCACGCTGCCCTGCGGCCACGCTGGAAGCCGTCGAGGATCGTGCGACGCGCGACCGCGCCGCCGTTCGGCGCGCCGGCCGTCTTCACCAGCGCGATGGCGATGATGAGCGCGATGCCCGGGTTCCAGGTCTGGGCGAACGTGAACGCGAGCAGCGCCGACTCGCCGAGCACGTCGCCGGAGTAGCCCGTCGCGGCGTGCCAGAGATCGTGCGTGTCGCGCATGCGCGCGTGTACGAAGTCGAGCGGCGGCGGCAGCTCGGCCGCGTGCGCCATGCCCTCGGTCGCCGCCGCGCGGATGCCCTCGGCGGAGATCTTCTCGCGCTCGACGAAGTCGAGGTATGCGCGCCCGAGCGTGCCCTCGGGCAGACGCGCGAGGGCCTCGCGATCGGCGAGCCGCTCCACGATGTCGGGCCGTGACGCGACGAGGCGGCGGCCGGCCTCGCTCCGCTGCATGCGAGCCGCGATGCGACTGAGCGTGTCGGCCGAGAGCGACTCGATGATCGTGAAGACCTGCGGCAGATCGTCTGGATCCTCGGCGAGGATGCGCGCGGCGCGGAGGGCCCGTCGCGGCGCGAATTGTAGGTACGGCATGGCCCGAATGTGGTGACAATGAACAAAATTGTCAATAGCTACGGACAAGCTTGTCGGTAGGCGTGGGAACGGGCATCCTCGGAACGTGCCGAAACCGCGGGACACGAAGCGACGCCGCCTGGACGCCGGGGCCGCGCGCGCCCTGATCCTCGACGCGACCGAGAGGCGCCTCGTCGTGAGCGGCCCGTCCGGCATCCGCCTTCAAGAGGTCGCCGCCGACGCGGGGGTGTCGCACCCGACCGTCTTGCACCACTTCGGAAGCCGCGAGCACCTCGTGAAGGCGGTCATCGCTCGCTCGCTCCGCGCGATCAACGCGAGCCTGGTCGAGGCCATCCACGCGTCGAGCGGCGACGAGGCGAAGCTCGAGGCCCTGGTCGAGAACGTCGCCGCGGCGTTCGAGAGGTCCGGGCACGCGCGCGTCGTCCTCTGGCTCGCGCTCGAAGGCCAGCGCATCGACTCCGCCGAAGCGCCGCTCTCGGACGTCGTCGACGCGGCCCACGCGCTCCGGCTCGCCCGCAGGAAGCACAAGAAGCCGCCGACGCGAGACGACACGGCGAGGACCGTGGTGCTCGCGGCGCTCACGCTCATGGGCGGGTCGGTCCTCGGCGTGACGCTGCTCGAGAACGCGGGCCTGGGCAGCGAGCCGCGCGCCTCGGTGGAGTTTCGCCGCTGGCTCGCGCACCTGTTGATCGACCACCTCGACGCTTCGTCCGCCGGGCCTGCCCCTCGCCGCTAGCGGGAGCCGCACCGCGCTCCCCGGCTTCGTGCGTGAGGTGCTGGAGGGCCCATCGTTACGGCCTGGATACAACCTACGCGAGAGACATTCGGCAAACGGAGCGGGTCACTCGCCTGATCGCGCTCTCGTTTGCGCCCTCCGCGAGGTGCGATCGGTGGAGTGCTGTGAGGTCCTGATTCGATCTAGTATCCCTGTTTGGGGAAACCCTTCTCCAATTTGCCGCGATAGGAAGAAGACATGGTGACGAGCGAAAGCGGACGGGGAAAGTTGGGGCGTGGGATTGGACGATTGGCCCTCTTCACGGCGGCGGTCGGACTTCTTTCGGCGTGTCTGGTGGGTTGCGTCGGTGATTCGCAAACCACGCCGGATGCAAGCACTTCGGACAGCGGCATCCCACAGGGCTCGCCGGGAGGCGCTTGCTACGCGAACAACACGTGCGATCCGGGTCTGCAGTGCGTGCTCAAGGCGGGCGTCGGGGTCTGCGAGGCCGTCGACAGTGGCACCAACCTCGACGCCGGGACGGACTCGGCCCCGCCTGACGCCGCAACACCACCGAGCTGCGAGGGACTGGCGCACACGTGCGGACCCAACGCGGCGGATTGCTGCGGGAGTCCCAAGGTGACTGGGGGCACGTTCAGCCGGAGCTACGACGGCGTTGACGGCGGCAGCTACGTCGACCCGCAATACGCCGCCACGGTCGCCGACTTCCGTCTCGATACGTACGCGGTCACGGTGGGAAGGTTCCGCTCGTTCGTGGCGGGCTACCCCGCCGACTTGCCCACCTCGGGCGCCGGCAAGAATCCGAATAATCCGGCGGATCCGGGCTGGAATGCTGCGTGGAACGCCACGATGCCGGCGACTGCGACCGACCTGAAGGCGGCGCTCCTTTGCGACGCGACCTATCAGACTTGGACAGACACCCCCGGTTCGAGCGAGAGCAAGGCCATTGACTGCGTGACTTGGTACGAGGCGTTCGCATTCTGCATCTGGGACAGCGGGCGCCTTCCGACGGAGGCGGAGTGGAACTACGCGGCGGCCGGCGGTAGCGAGCAACGCGCGTACCCGTGGTCGTCACCGCCGACGTCCACGACACTCAGCGCGAGCTATGCCGTCTACAGCACCACGTCCGGCATCGCGACCGTGGGCTCGAAGTCACCCCAGGGGGACGGGAAATGGGGGCAGGCGGATCTCGCGGGAAACGTCTGGCAATGGACCTTGGATTGGTACGCGACTCCTTATGGGATGCCGTGCGCCAACTGCGCCGACCTCACAGCCGCGACGGACCGCGTCGTTCGCGGGGGGAGCTACAGCGCGGCCTCGTGGGGTCTTCTCACCTCATTCCGAAACCACGGTACGCCGGCGACTCGCTACAACGACGTTGGATTCCGCTGCGCGCGGACGCCATGACGGGTTCGCCGCGTGCACCAAGTCGTGCGCGCGTCCGGTTGAAGTCGGCTGCTGCCCCTCGCCGTATGTGGGGGCCGAAGGTCCAGAGGCGGGCTCACGGCCGAAACAGCGCGTGACAGTCGGTGCACTTCGAGAGCACCACGCCGAGCTGCTCGCTCGTGGCCTTCGCGTCGTTGGACGTCGATGCCGCCACGAGCTTCTCGAGCTCGCCGTGGAACGCTTCGTCCTTGGCCTTGAAGTCCTCGAGCTTGTCGGGGTTCTTCGGGAGCGTGTACTCCTTCTCCTCGACGGCCTTTTCCGTGAGCTCGCGCGCGCTGTGCACGCGGTGCAAGCTCTCGGCGATGGAGGGCAGGTTGCCGTTGGCGATCGCCGTCACCGCGTCGCGCATCGCCTCGTGAAGCAGGCGCATCTCGTTCTGCACGGCGTTGACGCCCTTCGGGAGGTGATCGGGCGACGCCGTGGGAGCGGACGCGGCCGCGGGCGCCGTCGTCGCCGCCGGCTCGTTCTTGCAGCCGGCAATCGCGGCGGCGGTCAGCGAGGCGACGAGCACGACGGTGCGAAACGTGATGGGCATGAGGCTCTCCTTCGGGGGAGCGAGCGTTGCACGAAGCGGGCCTGCCGCGACAAGGTGTCGCGTTCTGCGCGATTCCGCCGCGACGGTCGAAGAGAGGAAGTCCACCTTGGAGCACGTGGAACACGCTCGTCGGAGGAACGCCAGCACGGCCGTCGCCGCGGGCGCACAATTCGGGCTCATCGTTTCCCCCCGGGCCTGCTCACCCGAGGTTGCGCGCGAAGAGGGCGAACAGCCGCTCGAAGTGACGCTCGGAGGCCGCGCGGTCGTAGCGCGCGCCACCGGGCGGCGCGAAGCCGTGAAGCGCGCCGGGGTAGAGCTCGATGCGGTGGCGGACGCCGGCCTTCGTGAGCGCGGCCTCCATCGCCTCGCGATCGCTCGGCGGCGCGGTGGGGTCGTTGTCCGCCCAGCCCAGGTACACCTCCGCCTTCACGTTCGAGACGTTGAGGTGCGACGAGTCGGGCTTGTCGGTGACGAACCACGCGCCGTGGAAGCTGGCGGCGGCGGCGATGCGGTCGGGGAAGGCGTTGGCCACCGCGAGGGCGAACGGACCGCTCATGCAGTAGCCGACCACGCCGGCCTTGCCCGGCTTCACGGGCTCCTTCGCGGCGTGGGCGAAGAGCGCCGCGGCGTCGCTGGCGATGCGGGCCTTGGTCAGCTTCTCGCGGAGCTCGGTGCGGCGGTGCATCTCCTCGTCGCTCACGCCGAACTCGCGGTACGGCTCGTCGGCGTAATACAGGTACGGGAGCATGACCGTGTAGCCGACGGACGCGATTCGCGAGGCCATGTCGCGGAGCGCCTGCCGCACGCTCGGCGCGTCCATCAAGAACAGGACGAGAGGGAAGGGGCCGCCCTCCTCGGGGTGGAAGACGAACGTGGGCATCGACCCGTGCGGAGTGGTCACGTCGACCCGCTGTTCGATCATGAAGAGACGCTATAACAGGCCGAGCTCGCGGCCCATCTGGATGTCCTCGCGGAGCCTGTCGAAGGCGCCGGGCCGGATCGCCTCGAACGAGTCGGCGCCGAGGACGTGCGCGATGGCGGCCGCGATATCTGCGTGGCCGGTGGTGAAGGCTTCCGTGATGGCCACGCGGCGCTGAGCGTCGACCCTGGGCGCGATGACGATGGGATCGCTCGGGATGGGGCCTGCGGCGTGGAGGATGCGTGCCCACGGCCCGCCCGCGACCTCCTCGAATCCGGCGCGGGTGAGCCTCGCCGTCGGATCGCCGCCGTCGAAGACCGCGAACGTCGCGCCGACGTCGGCATGGCCCGAATGGACGGCGCGCGCCGCGTTCCCGTGCGAGTCGTAGAAGGTCTCGGACGAGAACACCGTCCGCGGGTCGAAGCCGTAGCCGGCGAGCGAGAGGCGCGGGACGATGTACCCGGCGGCGCTGGTCGGGGCGACCCACGCTGCGCGCGCTCCGGCGAGGTCCGCGACGCTGCGATACCGCGAGCCCTGCTGGACGTAGAGGACGGAGTGATACGACGCCATGCCCTGGCGGATCGAGGACACGAGCGGCCTCGCCTGTTCGAGCTGCGGCGCCGTGATGAGGAGCGCGGGCGACACCCACGCCACGTCGATGCGACCCGCGCCGAACGCGGAGGCGAGCGCCTCGGGCGAAGGCGCTCGGTGCGCGCGGACGATGACGCCCAGGTGAGTGCTCAGCCAGGCGCAGAGCTCCAGGAGGCGGCTTCGCGTGAGCTCGTCGTCGGTGTGCGGGACGCACCCGAACGTGAGCGCGGTGACCGGCGGCGGGGTGATGCGGCGTACGGAGGGCAAGGGGGCCATGATACACGCGCCATTCGCGGCGAGCTGTGGCCTGGATCACGTGCGCTGGGCGCGGCGCGAGGCACGGACGATGGCGCGGAAGATCTCCTCGACGCTCTCCTCGTCGAGCCCCGCGTCCCTGGCCCACGCGCGCCGCGCCTCGAAGACGGCCGCCTCGCGCCCGGGGTCGAGCACAGGGTGGCCCATTTGCGCTTTCGCCTTGGCGGCGCGCTGCGCGAGTTGCGACCGGCGGGCGAGCAGCTGCACGATCTCCTTGTCGAGCGCGTCGATGTGCTCGCGCGTCTCCTTGAGCTCGGGCGAGCGCGTGCCGAGATCGGGGATCGCGAAGCGCGACGAGTCCGGGGGCGCGTCCGCGCCGGGCGCGTCGAGCGCGGAGTCGATGTTGCGGAGCGCTTCGACGAGCTGCTTGCGCGCTTCGGTGGCGAAGGGGTTCTCCTTCTGGATCGCCGCGAAGAGGTGCCCTGCGTCGGAGCGCACGGTCTCGATCGTCCGCGAGAAGGCCTGGAACGAGGGCGGCGCGAAGGGGACGTTCATCCCGGCGCCGGCGTCGATCATCCCCTTGGCGACGAAGAACGTCAGCGCGTGCGTGTGCGCCATCACGCGATCGTGGCCCTCGGCGGTCTGCTCGATCACCTCGCAGCCGATGCGCTCGTAGAGCGCATGGACCTTCTTCGCCGCCTCGGGGTGGAGCTCGCTCGGACAGACGACGACGCGCAGCGGCCGCTCGGCGAGCGCGAGGCTCAGCGGGCCGAACAGCGGGTGCGTGGCGACGAACGGGACGTCCGGGCCGAGCACCTCCGTCATGGCTTGCATCGGGTGCACCTTCACGCTGCCCACGTCGAAGACGACCTGGTCGGGCCGCAGGTGCGGGCGCAGCCGTTCGAGCGCGGCGCGCATGTGCGGCACCGGGATCGCGAGACAGACGAGCTCCGCGCTCTGCACCAGCGACGGCAGGGTCTCCGCGCGACGATCGGGCGGGACGTCGGCGGCCGGATCGAGGGCGCGGAAGGCGACGCCCGCATCGGAGAGCAGCTCGCCCAGGGCGCGCCCGAAACGTCCGTAACCCAGGATGGCGACGGTCATGGAGCAGGCAGTGTAATGCCGGCGCAGGGAAAGTCGCGAGCACGAGCTTTGGCGTCTAGAAGGTGCCGCGCAGCCCAGCCGCGCCGAGGCCGAGCCATGGCTCCACGCGGGCCTGGGCCGGCGGCGGCGCCTCGGCCTTGGGCTTGCCGACCAAGTACGAGACGAGCCCGATGACGGCGAAGCCGCCCGCGGCCGCGAACGAGATCGTCGAAACCAGCGCGAGCGTGTTCGCCGTGGATAGCTCGTCGCGGCTCGCGGGCCCGCAGATGTGGTTGGGGCACTGGGTCGACAGGTCCGCCTGCGTCGTGAGCGTCAGCACCCCGGTGACGGCCCCGGCCGCGAGCGCTGCCGCGCCGACGCCGAACATGATCAGGCCGAACGTGCGCGCGCCGCCGTTCCCCTGCGGCGCGACGACGGGCGTCTCCTTCGCGAGCGGAACGGAAGCGTCGTGCTCCTCACCCGGTGCGGCTTTCGGCGTGAGCTCCACCGTCACTTCCTTCTTCTCGGCCTCGCCCACGTCGACCTCGGCGCGGCCCTCCATCTTGGCGGTGCTGGCCGCGATCACGTGGTGGCCCGGGTTCATCGCCCGGGACAGCCCGATCACCGCGCTCGGCATCGCGACGCCGTCCACCGTCACCGTCGCGCCCGCGTTGTCCGGCGCGCCGTGGAGCCGGACCACGACGGCCGGCATGCGCGCCGCGAGATCGTCGTCGAGCTTCTGAGCCTTGGCGCGAGCCTCGCGGAAGGGGCGCGGCTCGCCGGGCCTCGCCGGGGTGTTGAGAATGCGCGCGAGCATGTCTCTCGCCTCGACGAGCATGCCGAGCATTGCCTGGGTCTGCGCCACCTCGAACGCGGTGGTCGGGACGTGCATGATCTGGTCGGCGGCGGAGAAGCGCTGCAAGGCCCCGTTGAGATCCTTGGCGTCGCGCAGGTCGCGGCCCTGCTCCATCAGGCCGCGCGCGGTCTCCTTGTCGGCCGAGCTCGGCTCGCTGCCGAAGGCCGGAGAGGCCAGGGCGAGAACCGCCGCTGCGAAGATGCCCATCAGCCTAGAATCCATCGTTCACCCTGTGCTTCCTCGTGCGCCCGGTGATCGTCGGAACGCTGGTCGGCCTGGCGGTGCCGACCGCCGTGGCGACGGTCGCTGGTCTGGGCAGCGAGTCGACCGAGACCACCGCAGCGTCGGGCACGATCGACGCGATGGGTCGCGTGTCGGCGACGGCCGAGGCCGAGGCCGAGGCCGAGGGCATGGGGCTCGGCGGCAAAGCACGAGCGCTCGGCGCGCCGGCGGCCGCCGCGGGCCCGCTCCGCGCGACCAGCAAGAGCGCCACCCCGATGCCGATGACCGCGACTCCGGCTCCGAGCAGCATCAGGAGCTTGCGCTTGCCGGGTGGCGCGTCCACGTCGATGGGGATCGACGAGTCCATCGTGGCGGACCCGAGCGTGGCGGCTGACGGCAACGGCGTTGCGATCGCCGCGGCCGCTTGCCGCAAGGAGGCGGGGGTGATCTCGATCGGGCCGCTCGAAGTGGCGGCGCCGGTCATCGTCGCGTCGGACGGCGGCGGCCGGAGCAGCTCGCGCACGCGGTGGCGCTCCGCGGCGGCCGCGATCGCGAGGTCGATGGACTCCTTGCGCTTGGCCGCACGCTCGGCGAAGTGCTCGTTCGCGAAGCGTGCGACCTCGGCCGCGGTGCACTGGAGCCTGCTCTCGACCATGGCGGCTTCGATGGCGGCTTGGAGCTCCCCGGCCGTCGGGAAGCGTTTGTCGGGATCGCGCTCCAGCGCCCTCAGGATCAGCGAGGCGACCGGAGGTGAGATGTGGCTCGGCAGCGGGGCGGGAGGCTCCGCCGAAATGAGCCGCGCCAGGATGGCGCGCTGGTTCGTCCCTTCGTACGGGGGCTTGCCGGCGAGAAGGTGGTAGAGGATCGCGCCGATCGCGAAGATGTCCGCCCGTCGATCGACGGTGCCGCCGGTGGCCTGCTCGGGCGCCATGTAGTGGAGCTTGCCCTTCAGGAGCCCGCCGCTGGTGTCTTCGCCGAGCCGGTCGCGCGCCTTGGCGATGCCGAAGTCGATGAGCTTGGCGGCGCCCAGCGAGCTCACCAGGATGTTCTGGGGGGAGACGTCGCGGTGCACCACGCCGAGCGACTTGCCGTCGGCGCTGGCGAGCTCGTGGGCGGTGTGCAGCCCGCCGCACGTGTCCGAGATGATGCGCAGCAGCATCCTCTCAGGGAAGGCGAGCCCCTTGCGCTGGACGGTGCGGAACAGCTTCGACAGCGAGTCGCCGTCCACCCATTCCATGACGAGGTAGAGGATGTCGTGCTGCTCGCCGAGGTCGATGATGTGCGCGACGTTGGTGTGCTCGATGCGCGACGCGATCCGGGCTTCGTCCAGGAACATCTGGCGGAAGCGCATGTCGCTCGCGAACTCCGGCAGGATGGTCTTGATCGCGAAGAGCTTCTCGAAGCCGTGCTTGCCCTGAAGCCGCGCGACCCACACCGATGCCATTCCGCCCTCCGCGAGGGGGCACAAGAGCTCGTACCGATCGAGGTAGTACCCCGGCACGAGAGCCAACGGGCGCGGAGGCTCGCTCACGACGAAATGATCGCGCGCATGGCGCCCCCCGCTATTAATTCCACGTCGCGCTGCTCGAGCTGGGGCAGTAGCAAGTCGTCGAGCCCGACGAGTAGACGCGCCCACTGTTCGTCCCGGAATAGTCCCAGCAGGTGCAGCTCCCGCCCGTGGTCCCGCACACCACCAGGTTGCTGCCCGGCCCCGCGCAGCTCGTGCCGCTGCAGCTCGCCTGGTTGCCGGTGTACGCCGCACACGCCTCGTTGCCTGCGTTGAGGTCGTAGGTGCTGAGAGCGTTGCAGTCGTAGTAGCTCTGGCCGGTGCCGTTCGAGTGCGTCGTCTCGCAGCCGTTGCTGCAGCATCCGGGCGTGTTGCACTCGCAGCCGTCGAGGTTCGGCGCGGTCGTGTTGCAGTCGGACCACCCCGAGTGGCAACCGGAGTAAATGCAGGTCACGCCGTTGCAGCTGGGGGTGTCGCTGTGGAGCACGTCGCACGACGCGCCGCAGGCGGTGCAGTTGGTCGGGGTGTCGAGCGCGCCGCACCCGCCGTCGTTCCCGCTGCCCGCGTCCTTCCCCGGATCCGCATCCCCTGCATCCGTCGTCGTCGGCGCATCGCTGCCGCCACCGTCGGCGCCCGCGGAGTCGCTCCCCCCATCGACGCCCGGCTTGCTCCCGTCGGGGAGGCTCCCGTCGCACTCGCCGCCGGCGCAGTCGCCCACGACGTACTTGTCCAGCCCGGTGACCGTCGCGCACCCGACCGCGAGGGAGGGAATGACGAAGAACCACAGTAGACGCCGCCCCACGGTAAGAGGCTATCACAGCCCAGGGCGGGGAGGGGAGCGCCGCGGAGCGCGCGGATCCTACCTTGGGCGCTGCGCGGCGCGACGGCGCCGCCCGGGCCTCGGGGCGGGCCGCTCGAGCTCGGCGCCAACGGCGCGCAGGATGTCGACGTAGCTGATGATCCCTTGCACCGTGCCCTCGCCGTCGACGACGGGCAGAGCGCCCACGCGCTGTTCGAGCATGGTGTCGATGACCTCGCTCAGGTCGGCGTCCTCGTCGATGCACACGACGTCGGACGACATGTAGTCCGAGACGCGACGGCGGGAGAGCGTCAAGACCATGCGGTCCGCCTCCTCACCTTCGGTGAAGCTGCGCATGAGCGGTCCGAGGTCGCGATCGCTGAGCATGCCGACGAGGTTGTCCTCGTCGTCGACGACGGGCAGGTGCCGGATATCGAGGGATTGGAGCGTCTCGAGCGCCTGGCTCACCGTATCGGTCGCGCGAATCGTCGTCGGGTTCTCCGTCATCAGGTCGGAAGCGATCATGGCGTCCTCCGTCGATTCGAAAGGTGCAGCGGACGTGCCAGCGCGGCTCTGGCGTGCCCTCACACGAAGAGTGGCGCGGCCACGAGCGAGACCGTTCCGAGGAGCTTGATGAGGACGTGCAGCGACGGTCCCGCCGTGTCCTTGAGCGGATCGCCGACGGTGTCGCCCACGACGGCCGCCTTGTGCGCGGCGGAGCCCTTGCCGCCGAGCTCGCCCGACTCGATGAGCTTCTTGGCGTTGTCCCAGGCGGCCCCGCCTGTGTTCATCAGCAGGGCCATGAGAATGCCGACCATCGTGCCGACCATGAGCGCGGCGGCCACGGCCTCGGCCCCCAGCGTGGGGTCCGCCTGCGTAGCGAAGCGCCGGATCAAGAGGCCCACCGCGACGGGCGCGCCCAGCGCCAGCAGGCCCGGCGCGATCATCCCGCGGAGCGCGCCGACGGTCACGATGTCGACGCAGCGCCCGTAGTCGGGCTTCGCGATGTGATCCATGATGCCGGGGCGCTCGCGGAATTGCCGGCGGACCTCCTCGATCACCCGGTTGGAGTCGCGCGCGACCGCGCGGATCGCCAGCGCGCTGAACGAGAAGACGACCGCCCCGCCGACGAGCCCCGCGATGAAGACGGGGAGCTTGCCGATGTCCACGTGGTCGAAGCGGTACGACGCCCAGCCCGGATCGCCGTGGGCGTGGAGCTTCGCTTGCACGAGCTGCGTGATCTGCTCGAGGTAGGCCGACAGGAGCAAGAACGCGGCGAGCGCGGCGGAGCCGATCGCGTAGCCCTTGGTCAGCGCCTTGGTCGTGTTGCCTGCGGCGTCGAGGCGATCGGTGCGCTCGCGCACGTCGGAGAGCTGTCCCGACATCTCCACGATGCCGCCCGCGTTGTCGGTGATCGGGCCGAACATGTCCATCGACAGGACGTAGGCGACGGTCGAGAGCATCCCGGTCGTGGCGATCGCGGTGCCGTAGAGGCCGGCGCCCGCGACACCCGGCAGGCCGTGGACGGCGCAGACGTACGAGCCGAGCAGCGCCGCGGAGATCCCGAGCACGGGCAGGGCGGTGCACTCGAGCGCCACCCCCAGGCCTGCGAGGATGTTGGTCGCGGCGCCCGTAGCCGAGCTCGCCGCGATCGACCGGACGGGGCGCGAGTTGCGCGACGTGTAGTAGCGCGCGACGAGGGTGAAGAAGTAGCTGGCCGCGAGGCCGATCAGGGCGGCCCCGAGGAGCCACGGGTTGTTGCCCAGGAGGTAGCGCACGGCGACGAACAGGCCGATGGCGGACAGGAGCGTCGTCAGCAGGTAGCCCCGCGTCATCGCCGTCATCGGATCCTCCCGGTCGTGCCGCATGCGCACGACGAGCACGCCGGCGATGGAGGCGATCAGGCCGAACGCCCCGCACACGAGGGGGAAGACGATGCCGGAGACGCCGAACTGCTTCACGAGCACGACGCCGAGGATCATCGCCCCGATGTTCTCCGCCGCCGCCGACTCGAACAGGTCGGCGCCGCGGCCGGCGCAGTCGCCGACGTTGTCGCCGACCAGGTCCGCGATCACCGCGGGGTTGCGTGGATCGTCCTCGGGGATGCCGCTCTCGACCTTGCCCACGAGATCGGCGCCGACGTCGGCCGCCTTGGTGTAGATCCCGCCGCCGAGCTGCGCGAAGAGCGCCACGAAGCTCGCGCCGAACGCGAAGCCGACGAGCTGGTGCGGGCTCTCGGTCGGCGTCGCGAGGCCGCCGAAGAGCAAGAACAGGACGCCCACGCCGAGGAGCGAGCTCGCGAAGACGGCGACACCCGCCGCGGCGCCGCCGCGCAGGGCGAGGCGCAGGGCCGCGTCGACGCTCGTGCGCGCGGCGTTGGCCACGCGCTCGTTGGCGCGGAGCGAGACGAACATCCCCCAGTAGCCGGCCGCCCCGGAGCACGTGGCGCCGGCTAGGAACGCCACAGTGGCCTTGGTGGCGAGGTGGACGCCGCTGCTCGCGAAGTACAGCACGTAGACGATCACCGAGAGCCCGAGCGCGAGCAAGGCCACGGTCCGGTACTGGCGGCGCAGGAACGCGTGCGCGCCCTCCCGGATCGCCTGTGCGATGTCGCGCATCTCCTCGGCGCCGGGCGGGCCGCGGATCGCCGCGCGCGCGAGCAGGCCCGCACCCCCGAGCGCCGCGGCGCTCGCGACGAGCGCGAAGCCGAGCCACGCAGCGGCCGGCGCCATGGTCACTCGCCTCCTAACGGTGCGGACGCGCCTGCTCTGCGAGCTGCTGGCGGCCGTGGATGCGCTCCGAGAACGACTCTTCCTCGCCGTCGGGCTGGCGCACGGTCATCACGGGGCACGATGAGCTGCGCACGACGGCCTCGGCGACGCTGCCCACGAGAGCGTGCAGCCTGCCGACGCGACCTTGCGTTCCGATCGCGATGAGGTCAATCTCCTCGTTCGCCGCGGCCTCGAGGATCCTGCGGACCGGATCGCCCGAGACCCTACGGCTGCTCAGGCGGTCGCCGAGCTTGCTCCGCGCCCCCTGGATGGCCTCGTCCATTTGGCGGTCGGCCTGCTGCCGCGCGCCCGGCGCCGTGGACGTCCCCGATCCGACCTCGAACTGATCGGGCGCGTCCACGTGCAGGACAGCGACGGTCGCTCCCACGTCCTCCGCGAGCGTCACCGCTCGCCACAGGGCCTCGACCGAGGCAGGCGAGCCGTCGATGGGTACCAGGATCTTCTTCAGGTGGGTCATGGCATCGAAGGAGAAGAGCAATCGCCATGCCGCAGATGCTTCGCCCCGTCACGAGGCCGGCGCGAGCTCGGCCGCCGCGGTCGCACGCCCTGCGTCGGTGATGCAGGGCGTTCAGGCGTGCTCCCGGGACGCCGCGAAGGCCCGCACGCGGGCGGGGGCATCCCGGTTGCTAGCGAGGAATGGAATGCAGACACCGCTCCAGATCACGTACCGAGATGTCGCCCCGAGCGACGCCATCGAGAGCTACGTTCGGACCCGGGCCGAGAAGCTCCAGCGTTTCTCCGACCGCATCACCGGTTGCCACGTCACGCTCGAG
>DATIQP010000911.1:0-3211 GCA_035470765.1 Polyangiaceae bacterium
GCGATGATGGTGCCGTAGTTGACGGTCTGCGAGTAGGTCGTCGCCGTCTCGGGGTGGTAGTCCGGGTGGTACTCGCTCGCGCACGCGGCGCACGCGACGGCGAGGGCGACGGCGGCGAGCCTCATCGCGGTCACCTGCTGAAGACGACGCTGGGATCGGCGAGCGCCGGCTCCGGGACCACGAGAGGCGCCGCCGCCTGCGCGGGGATCACGGTGACGGGCGAGGCCGTCGTCGTGGCGGGCGCGGGCGCGACCGCCACCGGCGCGCTGTAGGTCTGGTTCACCGACGTGACGGTGACCGGATGGTATTCGGGGTGATACGTGCTCGTGCACGCGGCGAGCGCCGCGGCGAGCGCGAGGAGGGGGGAGCGCATGCGAGCCGACAATCCACGCTTCGTGCCACCCGCATTTTCAGCCAAAACCGGCGCAAACGCGCGTTCGCGAGCGCCGCGCGCGGCGCGTTTTGGCTGAGCACGCGGGCGAAATGTCGCGAGCGCACGGTCGGATCACCGTCGCACCGACCGGGCGCGAGGCTCAGCGCGGGAACGCGGCGGCGTTGCCGCCGTCGACCGTGACCACGCACCCGGTCGTCGCGCGGGCCTGCGCGAGCTGTCCGAACGCCTGCGCGACGTCGAAAGCCGTCACCTCGCGGCGCAGCAGGTTGTCCTTGAAGTAGTCGTCGACCGACACGCCGCGGGCGCGGGCGCGCTGCTCGGCGACGCCGCCGGCGAACAGGCGTGTCCGGATGCGGTCGGCGTTGATGCCGTTGGAGCGGATGCCGTGGCGGCCGAGATCGACCGCGTACTGGCGCATGAGCGCGAGCAAGGCGCTCTTGGCGACGGCGTACGGGCCGAAGTTGGGGCCCGGGTTGAACGACGACTTGCTGATGTTGAAGAGCAGGCAGCCGCCCCGGCCCTGCGCGAGCATGATCTCGCTCGCGGCGCGCGCGGCGTGGTTGTGCGACAGCAGGTTGACCTCGAGCGACGAGCGCAGCGCCTCGGCGCCCTCCTCCGAGTCGAGGCGGCCCTGCGGGGCGTCGCCCGCGTTGGAGACCAGGATGTCGAGGCCGCCGAAGGTGCGGCACGCGTGCGCGGCGGCGGCGCGGACCTCGCCCTCGATGGTGACGTCGGCGCGGTAGGTCGTGACGCGATCGGCCTTGCCGATCTCGGCGGCCACGCGCGCGAGGCCCTCCGCGTCGCGGTCCGCGAGCATGACGTGGGCGCCGAGCTCGAGGAAGTGCGTGGCCGTGGCCTGGCCGATGCCGCTCGCGGCGCCCGTCACGAGCGCGACGGCGCCGGACAGCGGCAAGCGAGCCGTCGGCTTGAGCTTGGCCTGCTCGAGGCTCCAGTACTCGACGTCGAACAGGTCCGAGCGCGAGACCGGCTGGTAGGTGCCGATGTCGGCCGCGTCGGTCATGACGTAGATGTCGTGCTCGTAGACGTCGGCGACGACGCTCGCGTCGGTGATGGTCTTGCCCATCGTGACCATGCCGAAGCCCGGCAGCAGGATGACGCGCGGCAGCGAGTCGAGCTTCTTGAGCGTGCGCTTCTTCTCCGCGCTCATCTGCTCGAAGTACTTGTCGTAGTCGTGGCCGTACTCGACCAGCTCCTCCTCGATGCGGCGGCCGAGCGCGTCGAGGTCCCCGTAGCTCGGGTCGCGCACGAACATCGCCGTCGGCTTGGTGCGAAGGACGTGGTCGGGCGTGGCGCAGCCGACGCGACAGAGCTCCTCGGCGTTGCTGCGGCCGAGGAAGTCGTTGATGGGATCGGTGGCGCGGACGGCGACCATGGGCCCGCGCTCGGGCGCCTCGCCGCCGAGCTTGGCGAGCGCGCCGCGGATGCGCGGCAGCAGGCGCGACTCGAGGCCGCGGACCGCGACGACGTTGCGCGACATCGAGGTGTGGCGCGAGTCGGCGATGCGGCGCTCGGCCATCGTGACCGCGCGGATCATCCGGTCGTAGCTCTCCTTGGCGGTGTCGCCGAAGGTGAAGATGCCGTGCTTCTCGAGGATGATGACCCACGGCTTCTTGCCGGCGCGCGTTGCGGCCTCGAAGGCGCCGGCCGTGCGCGGGGCGAGCATGAAGCCCGGCATGACGTACGGGACCCACACCATCTCGTCGCCGTAGACCTGGCGGCAGAGCTTCTCGCCGTCGGGCTGATCGGCCAGGGCGAGGATGGCGTCGGCGTGCGTGTGATCGACGAAGCGCGCGGGCAGGAAGGCGTGCAGCAGCGTCTCGACGGAGGGCGTCGGCGCAGAGGGATCGATCAGCGCGCCGCGCAGCTCGGCGACCATGTCCTCGTCGGTCATCTGATCGAGCTTGCGGAGCTCGAGCAGCGGCGCGAGGCGGACGGCGGGGTGGCCGGCGGGGGCGATGGTGCCGAGGTCCCAGCCGGAGCCCTTGATGTAGAGGACGTCCAGGTTGCGACCGAGGCGATCCTTGACGGTGTCCTTCGCGCTCGTGTTGCCGCCGCCGTGGATGACGAGCTCCGGGGTCGTGCCGAGCAGGCGCGCGGTGTACGTGCGCAGGGCGAGGGTTTCGGAGACGCCGAGGTCGGCGATCGCTTGGGCCGCGTCCGCGTCGCGATAGCGGTTTTCCATCTTGGGGGCGAAGGTAGCAAAGATTTGGGGCTCCCCCCACGCGCATGCTCGGCTTGTGCTCGGCCGTGCTCGGCGCCCCGTGGGGCGGCGTGACTTATGTCAGGGCGCCTGCGCGCGGCCTTGCGCGCAAGCCTGCGCGTGCGCGTGCCCCCTCCGGGCGTCGGCTTCGCCGCCGCCGAGGGGGTTGGTGTCGGAGGCGGAGGCGGAGACGGAGGCGGAGGCGGAGCCGGAGGCGGCATGTGGCGGATGTCCGATCGGCGCGCATGGGGCGGATGCCGGATGGTCCGAGGGGGCGGGGAGGCGCAGGGTGGCAGCTCGAAGTACCGGAGGTTTGCCGACATGGAAGCGCTGCTGTTTCACCCGAAGCTGGTCCACGTTCCGATGGCGCTCGCCGTCTTGATGCCGCTCGTCGCGGGCGGGCTGCTGCTCGCCTGGTGGCGGAAGTGGCTGCCCGGGCGCGGCTGGACGGTGGCGGTGGGGTTGCAGGCGATCCTGCTCGGCTCGGGGATCCTGGCGCTGCGCACGGGCGAAGCGCAGGAGGATCGCGTGGAGCCGATCGTGGGCGAGAAGGCGATCGACGCGCACGAGGAGGCGGCCGAGGCGTTCGTGTGGGC
>DATIQP010000912.1:0-2697 GCA_035470765.1 Polyangiaceae bacterium
CTCGAGAAGACGATCAACGTCACCAAGGACGAGGTCAGCGATCTCGGCTCGGTCACGCTCAAGGTCCTCGTCGGCAAGGCGACGATCACGCTGGGCACCGCCGGCGCGAACGTGAAGCTCGTCGCCTCCAACGGCGACCAGCGGACGCCCACGCAGTACCCGGTGTCGATCGAGATCGACACGAGCAAGGCGTCGTGGACCATCGACGCCACGAAGTACGGCTTCGCCGAGTACAAGCAGCCCATCAACTTCGACGACGGGCAGGCCGAGAAGGTCTACAACGTCCAGCTCGAGCCCAAGGGCGCGGCGCCGGTCTACACCGGCGGCGGCGGCGGCGGCGGTGGTGCCGTCGTCCACAACACCGGTGGCGGTGGCGGTGGCGGTGGCGGCGGCGGTGGCGGTGGCGGTGGCGGCGGAGCCGTCGCGAGCGGCGAGGCGAAGCTCACCATCAACGCGATCCCCGTCGCCGGCACGATCGCCATCCTCGACGGCAAGCCCATCGGCGCCGTTCCGAAGAAGGACGTCGCCGTCTCGCCGGGCTCGCACACGGTCCTCTTCATCAACTCCGAAAAGGGCCTCCGCAAATCGATCACGGTCAACGTCGGGGCCGGCGAGAGCAAGCCCGCCTTCACCAAGCTCGACGAGTAGCCAGGCTCTTCTCCTTGGCTCGTTTCGGGGTATTCTGAGACGATGCCCAAGGAGCCAGAGAGCGCAGCCGCGCAGGCGGAGGGTGCCGAGCGCATGGGGCTCGGTCACACTCCCCGCGTCCTGGTCGTCGACGACGAGCAAGGCTTGCGCGAGATGCTCTCCATCCTATTCCGGAGGGAGGGCTACGAGGTCATCGCGGCGCCCTCGTTCCGAACCGCCTGCGAGGCCATCGACGGAGCGCCCTCGCCCTTCGACCTCGTCCTGACGGACCTCATGATGCCAGACGGCTCCGGCCTCGACGTGCTGAGCCGCGCCAAGGCGCGCAGCCAGAGCACCGAGGTCATCGTGATGACGGCCTACGGAGCCCTCGAGACCGCCATCGACGCGATGAAGCGGGGCGCGTACGACTTCGTCACCAAGCCGTTCGCGACCTCCGAGCTGCGGGCCCTCGCGCGCAAGGCCCTCGAGCGGCGCGCGCTGGCCACCGAGAACGAGCGCCTGCGCGCCCAGGTCGATCGCGAGCGCCCGAAGGGCATCCTCGGCCGGTCCGCCGCGATGAAGCGCGTCCTCGATCTCGTCGCGCGGGTGGCCGACGGCAAGACCAACGTGCTCATCACGGGCGAGAGCGGCACCGGCAAGGAGCGCATCGCGCGCGCGATCCACGAGCTCAGCGAGCGCAAGGACAAGCCCTTCCTGGTCGTAAACTGCGGCGCGATCCCGGAGGAGCTCATGGAGAGCGAGCTCTTCGGCCACGAGAAAGGCTCGTTCACCGGGGCGACGGCCAGGCACGTCGGGATCTTCCGCGAGGCCGAGGGCGGCACCGTGCTGCTCGACGAGGTGGGAGAGCTCCCGCCGCAGCTGCAGGTCAAGCTGCTGCGCGTGCTGCAGGAGCGCAAGGTGCGGAGCGTCGGCTCCACCACCGAGACGGCGATCGACGTGCGCGTGCTCGCCGCCACCAACCGCGTCGTCGAGGACGACGTCAAGAGCGGCAAGTTCCGCAAGGACCTCTACTACCGCCTGAACGTCATCCGCATCGAGCTTCCTCCGCTGCGCGAACGCCGCGAGGACGTCGCGGACCTCGCCGAGCACCTTTTGCGGCGCTGCGCCGCCGAGCACAAGAAAGAGATCCACGCCTTCTCGCCCGACGCCCAGCACGCGCTCGACGCTTACGACTTTCCCGGCAACGTGCGGGAGCTCGAGAACGTCATCGAGCGCGCCGTCGCGCTCGCGCGCGGGCCGATCATCGGGCTGGGCGACCTGCCTCGCGAGGTCGTCGGCGCCCCCTCGCAGACCTCCTCGCACCTGCTCACGCTCCCGGAGGAGGGCTGCGACCTCGATCAGGTCGTTGGCGAGGCCGAGCGGCGGCTCATCATGCAGGCGCTCGAGCGGACCGGCGGCGTCCGAACGAACGCGGCGAAGCTCCTCGGCGTGTCGCTGCGCAGCCTGCGCTACCGCCTCCAGAAGCTCGGCGTGGCCACCGACGACGACATGGAGGACGTGGCTTCGGAAAATCTGCCCGTCAAGAATGTGCGATGAGGGCTCACACGCGGGCCGCTCCGCACCGACGATTGTCGTCCGAGGCGGTGACAAATTTTGTCGCTGGCGCTCGCGCCCACCCGCTTTTCACGTGTTTTTCGCATGGCACGCCGGCTGCTAAGGAGGACCTAGGATGACGACCACCTTCCCAACCCGCCGCGGCGGGGTGCGTGGGTTCACGCTCATCGAGCTCGCCGTGGTCGTCACCATCATCGGCATCCTCGCGGTGCTCGCCGTTGCGGGCTACCGGCGGCTCGTCACCTCGTCGCACACGACGGAGGCCACGGAGATGGTGAACACCATCAAGGTGGCGCAGGAGACGTATCACGCGGAGACCGGCCAGTACGCCAACATCTCCAACGGGCTTGGCCTCGGCAGCCTCTATCCGCAGGCGACGCCCAACGGAACGACCGCGACCGCCTGGGGCGCCACGTGCCCGCAGTGCGCCGACCAGACCGGCTGGCAGAAGCTGCCCGTGCACAACAGCGGCGTCGTCCGCTTCGGCTACGCGAC
>DATIQP010000913.1:0-7699 GCA_035470765.1 Polyangiaceae bacterium
CGTCCCTCGACCGTGCGCGCCGAGGTGGCGGAAGACGTTCTCCATCATGATGACCGTCGAGTCGACGACGATGCCGAAGTCGACCGCACCGAGGCTGATGAGGTTCGCCGAGGTGCCGCTCGCCACGAGGCCGCAGAAGGCGACCATGAGCGCCATGGGGATGTTCAAGGCCGTCACGAGGGCCGCCCGCGCGTGACCGAGGAACAGCAGCAAGACCGCCGTCACGAGCCCCATGCCGAGCAGCAGGTTCTCGAGCACGGTGTGGGTCGTCACGTGAACGAGGTCGCCCCGATCGTAGTAGGGCTTGATGTGCATCCCGGGCGGCAGCAGGTGACGCTCCTCGATCGCCTTGACCCGCGCGTGCACGGCCTCGAGGGTGGGCTCGGTCTCGCCGCCGTAGCGCATCAGGACCACTCCCTCGACCACGTCCGATTTCGCGTCCTTGCCGACGATGCCCAGCCGCGGCGCGTGCCCCACGTCGACGTCGGCCACGTCGCGGACTCGCACCGCGGTGCCGTGTTGCTCCGCGACGACCACGTTGTCCACGTCTCGCACGCCCCCGAACAGCCCGATGCCGCGCACGTCGTAGGACTGCTCGCCGATGAACAGGCGCTGGCCGCCCACGTTCTGGTTCGCGGCCTGGATCGCGGCCATGAGCTGCGACAGGTTCACGCCGTGGCCCTTGAGGCGGTACGGGTCGACGTCGACGTGGAACTCCTTCGTCTCGCCGCCGAAGCTCGTCACGTCGATGACGCCCGGTGCCTGCTTGAACTGCCGCTCGAGCACCCAATCCTCGGCGGTCTTCAGGTCCTTGAGGTCGTAGCCGTCGCCCTCGACGGTGTAGCGGTAGACCTCGCCGATGGCGTTCCATGGCGACAGGCTGGATTGCACGCCGCTCGGCAGCGAGACGAACTGAAGGCGGTTGATGACCTCCTGTCGTGCGCTGGCGTAGTCGGTCCCCCAATCGAAGTAGCACTTCACGTCGCTGAGGCCGAAGAGCGACTGACTGCGCAGGTGGTCGAGGCCGGGCATCCCGGCGAGGCCTACCTCGAGCGGGACGGTGACGTACCGCTCGACCTCGTCCGCGCTCCAGCCCTGCGGCTGGGTGATTACCTCGACCATGGGCGGTACCGGGTTCGGATACGCCTCGACGTCGAGCTTGCGGAAGGCGAGCAGCCCGCCCGCCAGGAGGGCGAGCGCGCACACGAGCACCACGAACGGCGACCGAACTGCGGTCGCGACGAGCCGCTGAATCATTGTCGCCGCGACGCTATGCAAGGCCGAAACCGGGCAGGCCAGCCTCGGCGAAGCGTCGCGACGGACGCGGCGAGCTGACGCGGTCGCGCGGCGGCGCGCCGCACGGGGCGGCCTTCACGAGCGGTTCGGGACGTTCTGCGCCGGAGGTGGTCACGGTCGCGTCCAGCGCGAGCCGCCCCAGCTCGTCGCGTCGTTTGCGCTCTCGTGCCCTAGCAGCCCGATGGCCTGGGAACGCAGCGGCTCTCGGCGAGCTCGCAGTAGTAGCCGCCGAAGCAACCATTGGCCTGACAGGGCGCCACCTTGCACGCGTGACACGAGGCGGGTGTGCTCGGGTCGGCATACCCGGCGCAGGATGAGGCGGCCGCGCCGTCGTCGGTGACGATCACGACGCCGGCGTCGTCCAGTCCGGCATCGCTCGGAACATCGGGGTCGCCGCAAGTGGCGGGGGCGACGTCGTTCCCCTCGGGCGGGAGCGATCGAAGGAAGCCGACGAGCGCGGCCGCCTGCTCGTCGTCCAGCGCGCCGAACCGCGGCATGCTTGGACACAGGGTGCTCCCCTCGTCGTCGATGCCGGTTCGGATGGCGGCGACGATCTGCCCGTCGGTCCAGGCGCCGAGACCGGTGGCGACGTCGGGCGTGAGGTTGGGGCCGAGCGCTCCCGAGAGGTCTGGTCCGTGGCAGCCCGCGCAGCCGAGCGCCGCCGCGAGCGTCCTGCCGGCCGCCACGGGATCGGAGGCTGGCTCCTCGGAGCCGTAGCAAGCCGCGAAGGAGATGGAGAGCAGAAGGATCGTGGGAGGAGTGACGGTCGAGAGGTTGCGCATGATGGCCGCGCCCCTTCGCGAAGGGCGTGCCGGGGCCGCCGCGCCTTCCACCCGCCGTCGAAGCACATGAAATAACGACGAATTCTGCGCTCGGGCGACATCCGCTGCTCGCCGCGCGCGCTGGCCCTTTGGTCCCTTCGACTGGCGCGGGCCAGCTTGCAGCGGTGTGCACACTTGTGCAATTCGCTGCACACGCGGCCCGCCAGCAGCTCGCTAGAAACGCGAAAACTAGCTCGGCATATTCGTTGCGAGTAGGAGGGGGGCCGAAGTTTCCATCGAGCGAACCGGCGTCACTCGTTCTTGGGCCCCTCGTTGTAGTTGCGCGGGCGGTACTTCGGGTCGACGCCGTTGTGCTCCTCGCCGTGGGCGTCCATGTCGCTCTGGAGGAAGTCGAGCCAGGAGTTGCGGCTGGCCGCGCCCATCTCGCCGAGCTGCTCCTTGACCTGCGGGTAGTAGTTCTCGTCCCAGAGGCACTGCAGGCCGAGGGCAATGAGGTTCGGGTCGTTGGGGGCCAGCTCGAAGCCGCGCTTGTAGTGCGGCCAGGCCTGGTCGGGGTGGTGCATGCGGCACAGCGTGTCGCCCAGGTAGACGTTCGCCATCGGCCAGCCGGGGGCGAGCTCCAGGGCCACGGCGTTGCTCTTGGCGCGCTCCTCGAGGTTGCCCCGCGCCCCCTGCATGACGGAGTAGTTGAGGTGCGCCTTGGCGCTGCGCGGGACGGCCTTGCGGGTCGCGTTCCAGAAGACGAGGTCGTCGGTGTAGTCGTTGGCGTGGGCACGCGCGGCGACGCTTTGCCAGAGGAAGAAGCCCGCGACGATGGCGATCCCGACGGTCGCGCGGCCGTGCGCGCGGGAGTAGCGCAGGAGCTTGGCGAAGAGGAGCGCGAGGATGAAGCTCGACCCGATGACCGGGAAGTACCAGAAGCGCTCGGCGCGCACGGTGGGCAGCAGGATGGGGATGTTGGAGACCGGGAAGTAGCTCACGACGATCCACATCATCGAGATCGCGACGAGGACCGTCGGGATGCCGACGATGGGCGCGCCAGGGTTCTCGCGGCGGCGGCGCGCGTCACGGACGATCGCGACCGCACCGAGAATCGGCCCGAGCAGCAGCGGGCCGACGAGCATGAGGCCACCGAGGACGCTCTCCGGGAAGACGAGCCGCGCCGGGATGGGCTCCTGAGGCGACGAGTAGTCGCCCGAGAGGCGATAGGGCAGCAGCACCTCGCCGAGGCCGCGGGCGTAGACGCGCAGGCCGCCCGCGATGCGTTGCGGCGTCGTCGCGTCGACGAACGGGTTGTTGAGCGGGTCTTTGGGCAGGATGGGCTGCGCGTACCAGCGGAGCAGGCCGTGATAGAAGCGCACCAGCCACGGCTTGCCGACGTTTGCCTCGAACGTCAGCTCGGGCGGGATGGACGCCGGGAACATGTGCCGCCGCTGCTCGACGTAGAAGATGAACGCGGCGAACGTCGCGAGGGCGCAGAGCGACATGCGCAGCCAGCGCCGCGGGTGCTCCGGGTGCGTGACGTGCGCGGCGAGAAGGCACGCGAACGGCACGAGCGGCACGATGCAGAGCGCGCTCTCCTTCGAGTAGAGGCCGATGAGCGTCGAGCCGAAGACCGCCCACGGCATGGCCCAGAGCGGGAGCGCGAGCGACATGAGCGCGAGCAGCGCGCCCAGCGCCCCGAGCACGTCGGCGAGGCCGACCACGCCGCTCACCGCCTCGGTGACGACGGCGGCCGCCGTGAACGTCGCCCCGGTGAGCCACGAGACGGTGCGGTCCTTCGTCACGCGCATCGCGATGAGGACCATCAGCGCGCCATTGAGGCCGTGCAGCAGCACGTTCACCCAGTGGTGCAAGAACGGGCTTTGCTCGCGCGCGCCGAGCATCCAGAAGAAGCGCCAGACGAGATCGGGCAGTGGCCGGTACGAGCCGATGGTGCGATCGTGCGGCAGGCCCCAGAAGTCGCGCCGGAAGGCGTCGAGCCAGTGCAGGTGCGAGGCCGGGTCGGCGACGGAGCGGACGTAGGGGTTCGCCAGCAGCGCTTCTTGCTCGTCGAAGATGAAGTTCGTGCGCGGATGGCGCGTGTAGAGCGCGATGGCGAGAAAGCACATCGGCACGAGGGCGGTGACGAGCGTGAGCGGCTCCTCGGCGAAGTAGCTCTTGATGTACGAGCCGACGCTGCGGATGAACGGCTTGCGCGGCTCTTCGACCACGGGCGGAGGCGGCGGGGCAGGCGCGATCTCGACGACGGGGGGCGGACCGTCGTTGGCAACGCTCTCCAGGCGCTCGCTCGGCGGCGCGTCTTCGCGGTTGTCGGCCGGCTCGGTCATCCCCTCACCCGATCAGCGCACCCCGGGGATCGGCGCGGCCGACTCTCCGTGATCGGGGATGGTCCACATGTCGCCCCACAGATGGGCGCCGCCGTCGATGTACCAGGTCTCGCCCGTGACGAACTTCGCCGCGTCGGTGGCGAGGTAGACGACGAGCTCGGCCACCTCCTCCACCGTGCCGAGCCGCTTGGCCGGCGTCCGCTGGCGGCTCATCTCCACGAGCTCGGGCGGGTACTGGTCCACGCCGCTCGAGCGGATGATGCCGGGCGCGACGGCGTTCACCTGGATGTCGTACTGCGCCCACTCGACGGCGAGCGTCTTGGTGAGGTTCTCGACGCCGGCGCGCGCCGCTCCCGTGTGCACCATGCCCGGGAAACCCCGCGCGATGTTGGCGATGATGTTGATGATGCGGCCGTGCTTCTTCGGGATCATCGATTTGGTCGCGACGGCGTGGGTCATGTAGAACGTGCCGTTGAGGTTGTTGCGGATGACCGCGTCCCAGCCCTTCGCGGTGAGCGTCTCGGCGGCCGTCGGGAACTGACCGCCGGCGTTGTTGACGAGGATGTCGATGGCGCCGAGCTCGCCGAGGATCGTGTCGGCGAAGAGGGCGACCTGATCCACCTCGCGGATGTCGACCGGGACGGTGAGCACGTCCACGCCGTCGGCGGCCAGTACCGCCTTCGCCGCCGCGAGCCGCTCGGGCTTGCGGCTGCCGATCGCGACCTTCGCCCCGAGCGCGCCCAGCGTACGCGCGATCCCCAGGCCGATGCCGCTGCCGCCGCCCGTGACGACGGCGACGCGGTTGGCGAAGAGTCCGGGTCGGAAGATGGTTTGGACCATGGGCCACTTTTCTAGTCCATGTTTTCCCCGCCGTCGCTACCCGCGAGCCGGGGCTCAGCGCAGCAGGATGGCCGGGCGCACGCCCACCAGGCTCTTGGCCCAGCTGGGGCAAACGCCCGAGTCCGGCGGCGGCACCTCCGCCGTGCGCGGGCACGCCTTGGCCACCCCGGCGCCCAGGTCCTTGTCGCGGCCCCAGAGCAGCGCGCAGGCCATGTCGTCGGCGAGCTTCTGGCCGAAATCGTCGGCGGTCTTGGTCGCGAGGTCCAGCTTCGGGTCCGCGGGGCACTGCTTCTGGGCCCACGCGACCGCGGGGGCGTCGCGCATCGAGAACGTGCCGTCGGGGAGCGAGTGCGCGAGCAGGCGAATCCCGACGGGCGCGGCTGCCCCACCGAAGCCGCCGCCGATCGCGACGAGGAAGTCCGGCCGGCCGTCGCCGTCCACGTCTCGGGCGGTGTCGATGACGAGGGAGGCCGCGGGCGCGTAGGGCACGATGTGCGTCTTGCCCGCGTCGGGTGGCGCCGACGCGCCTCCGTCGCCGGCTACCTCGCGAAACGTGAAGACGGTGCCATCCTGCCGCTCGACGCGGTCGTAGGTGCCGACCGTCGTGCGCACGAAGACCTCGTCGTCGCCGTCGCCGTCGTAGTCGAAGAAGCTCGCCGCGGACATGCGCGCCGCGCGGTAGCCCGTGGTGATGGTCGCGGCGTGAGGACCCGAAGGCCCGTAGACGTCGAGGGTGAGCCCGGGGACGATGGACTCCTCGGCCCCGCTGGGGTCGACGTGAACGAGGCGCACCAGGAACCCCGTGTCGCCGCACTTGTCGCCTTGGGCCGACGGCGCGCCCTCGAAGACGTCGTCGACGCGAAAGCCCCACGTCCCCTTGCTCGTCGAGCGGCAGCCGAGCGAGGACATGTCCGGGTCCGGCGTGCACGGGCGCGACTTGCGCGCCTCGTCGAGGACCTTCTTGCTCGCGTCGTCGATCGCGCGGCACGCGGCCGACTCGGCGCTCGCGTCCGCCACGGCCTCGGGGCTCGAGCCCGCCTCGGCGCTCGCGTCCGCCGCGGGGACCGAGGCGCTCGCCGTGGCGGACGGAATCTCCACGGTCGCAGCCTCGCCGGCGTCGTCACCGGCGCCCGGCCCGCGCAGCCGCGCACCGAGCCACCAGATGCCGACGATGATCGCGGCGACGAGGACGAGGGCGATGACGCGGTCGCGGCTCTTCATCCTCGCGTCACTTCGACGAGCGGCGCGTGCGGATGGCTTCGCGCGCGAGCTCGTCGGCGCGCTCGTTCATCGGCACGCCCGCGTGGCCCGGGACGTAGACGAAGCGCACGCTCGGGCGGCCGCTCAGCTCCTCGCGGATGCTCTCGATGAGCTCCTTGTTCGCCTTCGCCTTCCACCCCTTCGTCAGCACGCCGATCGCGTACTGGCTGTCGGTGTAGACCACCAGCGGGTGGTCCCTGGGCACCTCGTGCAGCGCGCAGAGGATCGCGGTGAGCTCGGCGATGTTGTTCGTCCCCTCCCCGAGGTAGGCGTACGACTCCACCGGGCTGCCGCCCGGGGCGACGAGCACCCAGCCCGATCCGGCCGGACCCGGGTTGCCAGTGCAGGCGCCGTCCGTGTAGGCGATCCAGCCGCTGGTGGACGTCGTGGGCGGGACATCGTGAGCAGCTGACGCCTTCGAGGCCTTGGCCGCGCCACGGCTGGGCTTCGATCTCGGCTTCGCCTCCTCGGCGGGGACGCAGGTGTCGTCGGACATCACCGGCGTCGCGTGATCCACGACGAGGTTCTTGACCGAGGCGTGATATGCGCGCGGATCGTTGGCCTTGTAACGGATCTCGACACGACCGCCCTTGTCGTCGAGGTGCCCGCCGTCCGTGACGCGGACGAACACGCGCTGGCCGCGGATGGTGGCGTGCCGCCAAGGCATGCGCCGAGGGATACCACGGGTTGAGAAAAGACGAACGAGGAGCGGGAATTGGAATTGAAATTGGAACGGAGTGCAGGACGGGGGTAGGTTTCCGGCCATGGTGTCGTCGGAATCGAAGCGGCCGCGGCCGCTGGTGTTGGTCATTCTGGACGGGTGGGGCGAGCGCGCAGAGCGGGACGACAACGCCGTGCGGCTGGCGCGGGCGCCGAGCCTGAACGAGCTGTTCGCGAGGTATCCGCACGGTCTCATCGGGACGAGCGGCCCGGACGTCGGCTTGCCGCCAGGGCAGATGGGCAACAGCGAGGTGGGGCACCTCAACTTCGGGGCCGGCCGCATCGCGATGATGGACATCTCGCGAATCGACAACGCCGTGTTCGACGGTTCGCTCGGCAAGAACCCGGTCCTCGCCGAGCGAATCGCGCAGGCGAAGGCGGCGGGCGGGCGGCTGCACCTGTTCGGCCTGTGCTCCGACGGCGGCGTGCACTCGCTGCTCACGCAGATCATGTCCGTCATCGACGCGGCCC
>DATIQP010000914.1:0-2473 GCA_035470765.1 Polyangiaceae bacterium
GGGCTGCTCTCCGAGGGAGACCGATGCCTCGGCGTCGCGCTCGACTCGGGCGAGCTGCGCGCGGACGCGACCGTGCTCGCCGCGGGGAGCTGGTCGTCGCTCGTCGCGGGGCTCCCCGCAGGCCTCCCCGCGGTGAAGACCGTGCGCGGGCAGCTCGTGCAGCTCGACGAGCGCCCGCCGCGCGTACGCGCGATCGTCTTCGGCCCGGGAGGCTACGTCGTGCCGCGCGGAGACGGGCGCGTCATCTGCGGCTCGACGATGGAGCAGGTCGGCTACCGCCGCGAGGTGACGGCCGCCGGCGTGCACGGCATCCTGCGTACGGCGCTCGCCCTCGTCCCCTCGCTCGGCGACGCGCAGCTCGGCCCCGCCTGGGCGAGCTTCCGCCCCTTCGCCGACGCGCCGCTCATCGGCGCGTCTCCGCTGCCGGGCCTGTTCCTGGCCACCGGCCACCACCGAAACGGCATCCTGCTCGCGCCCGAGACGGGTGCGCGAGTCGCGGCGCTCGTGCTCGGCGAGTCGGCGTAGACTCGGCGGCGAGATGCCCAACCTCGACCTCGTCAAGAAGACCGACCTCTCGAGCTTCCGCAAGATCGCCATCGGCACCTGGCAGACGGCGTACGACCCGTCCGTCTACGGGACGATCGAGCTGCGCATGGACAAGGCGATGCAGTACCTCGCCGACTTCCGCCAGCGGACCGGGCGGCGCCTCACGGTGAGCCACCTCATGGCCAAGGCGGCGGCGATGGTGATGACCGAGTGCCCCGACGCGAACGCCGTCCTGCGGTGGAACCGGATCTACCTGCGCAAGCGGGTCGGCGTCTTCTTCCAGGTCATGATGACCGAGTCGGGCGAGGGCAACGCCGCCTCGGAGAGCGATCGCAAGAAGCAGCTCGGCAAGGCCGACCTGTCCGGTGCCACGCTCTACGACGTCCAGAACATGAGCCTCGTCGAGATCTGCGACGAGTTCGAGCGCAAGGTCGATCTCGTGCGCAAGCGCAAGGACCCCGCGCTCGAGAAGACGCGGGGCACGTTCCTCTCGATCCCGTACTTCTTCCTCAACCGCTTCCTCAAGCTGCTCTCCTTCTTCTCCTACGAGCTCAACCTGGATCTTCGCTGGGCCGGCATCCCGAGCGACCCCTTCGGCTCGCTGATGATCACCAACATCGGCTCGCTCGGCCTGGACGTCGCGTACGTGCCGCTCGTGCCCTACTCGAAGGTGCCGATTTTGCTGGCGACCGGCGCAGTCAAGGAGCGCCCGGTGGTCGAGGACGGCAAGATTGTCGTCGGCAAGATCATGGCGGTGAACGCGACCTTCGACCACCGCATCATCGACGGCTTCCACGCGTCGGTCATGTCGCGCGTGCTCCGCCAGTGGATCGAGGACCCCTACACGCACTTCGACAACCTCGACGTCGCGGCCGACGCGGCCTCGATCCCGAGAGCGTTGCCCGAGCCGCTACCGAAGAGCTGACGCCACAGTCGCGCCGCCGGGATCCGAGGGTTAGGATGAGAAGGTGGAGTCCGATCCGCGCGCCCCCATCGCCGAAGCCATCCGCAGGCTCGAGCAACTCCTGGAGCTGATGCCGAGCGGCACCGTCAAGGAGCTGCGGGGCCGCATCGCCACGCTCCGCGCCACGCTGCTCGAGAGCCGCCCTCCCGCGCTGCTGCTCGTCGGCCGGCGCGGCTCCGGCAAGTCGAGCCTCGTCAACGCCATCTTCGGGCAGAAGGTCGCCGAGGTCGGGCACGTCAAGGCGCAGACCGGGCGCGGCAAGTGGTACGAGCACAAGAGCGATCGCGGCGCGATCTCCATCCTCGACACGCGCGGCCTGCAGGAGGGCGGCGCGCCCGCGGAGGACGACGAGGCAAGGACGCCGCTCGCCTCCATCGCCGCCGAGATCGATCGCATGGCGCCCGATCTCATCCTCTTCGTCGTGCGAGCGATGGACGTCGACTCGGCGATCGACAAGGACCTCGACCTGCTCGAGGAGATCGCGCGCAACGTCGAGCGCGCGACGCGCAAGCCGCCGGTCATCCTCGGCGTCGTCACGCACTGCGATCTGCTCGAGCCGCGCGACGTCCCGCTGCGCGATCGCGCCCACGCCGACTACGGCGAGAAGCTCGCGCACGTGCGCCTGGCGGAGCGCACGCTCGACGAGCAGGTACGCAAGCGCGACAAGCTGCGCGGGCTTTTGGCTTCGACGGTGGCCGTCTCGGCGTACATGTCGTTTCGCGAGGGCGGGCTCTTGCGCACCGACGATCGCTGGGCGATCGAGGAGCTCATCAAGGAGATCTTCGCCAAGCTCCCCGAGCAGGGCCGCGGCATGCTCGCGCGCGTCTCGGGCGTGCGCGCGCTCCAGGACCAGCTCGCGCAGGACCTCACCTACGTCACCGCCGCGCTCTGCGCGGGCATCGGCCTGGTGCCCATCCCCGTCGCGGATCTGGTGCCCATCACGTCGGCGCAGATCGTCCTCGT
>DATIQP010000915.1:0-11943 GCA_035470765.1 Polyangiaceae bacterium
CGGCAGGGCGTAACCGTCCCTCTCAGTCCTCCTCCTGCATCAACCCCCGCACCCGCCCATCCTCCGCCAGCCGAATGTGCCACGCCGCCGGGTGGCTCGGCAGCCCGGGCATCGTGTTGACGTCTCCCGTCAGCGCGACCAAGAAGCCCGCGCCGGCCGCCAGCCGCACCTCTCGCACCGTGATCGAGAACCCGCTCGGCGCCCCGTGACGCGTCGGATCGTCGGAGAGCGAGAGCGGCGTCTTGGCCATGCAGATGGGCAGCCCCTCGCCGCCGTAGGCGACCGCCGCCTCGAGGTCCCTCTCCGCGCGCGGCGTCAGCTCCACGTCGTTCGCCCCGTACATCGTCCGGGCGATCTTGCGCATCTTGTCCCGCGGCGAGTCGCCTTCGTCGTAGACGAAGCGTGGCCTCGGCGGTGAAGCGTCCGTCTCGCGCCCGATCTCCCGCACCTTCTCGGCCAGGGCGAGCGCGCCCGCTCCGCCGCGAGCGAAGCCCTCGCAACGAGCCGCCTTCGCGCCGAGAGCGGCGGCCGCCGTCTCGACCTCTCGGAGCTCCTCCTCGGGATCGCCGTCGAAGTGGTTGATCGCCACGACGACCGGCAACCCGAAGAACTTGGCGGCGTGCGCGTGTCGCTCCAGGTTCACGAGGCCCTGCCGGAGCCGTTGGAGCGACGGCAGCGCGGCCTGGTCGCGGCTCGCGCCCCCGTGCCAGCGCAGGGCCCGAAGGGTGACGACGAGCACGCACACCCGCGGCCAGACGCCGAGCTGCCGGCACTTGATGTCGAGGAACTTCTCGCCGCCGAGGTCGAAGCCGAAGCCTCCCTCGGTGATCGCCCAGTCGCCGAGGCGCATCGCCAGCTCGGTCGCGACCACGCTGCTCGTTCCGTGTGCGATGTTGGCGAACGGCCCCGCGTGAACGAACGCCGGCCCGCCCTCGAGCGTCTGGACGAGGTTCGGCAAGAGCGCGTCCCTCAGGACGGCGGTCATCGCCGCCGACGCACCGACGTCCTCGGCCGTGACCGGCGCGCCGTCTTTCGTGGCCGCGACGACGATCCGGCCCAAGCGGCGCTGCAGCTCCTGGTGCGACTCCGAGAGCGCGAGGATCGCCATCACCTCGCTCGCCGCGCTGATGTCGAAGTGCTCCTCGCGCGGCGAGCCGTGGGCGCTGCCCCCGAGCCCGATCACCACGTGGCGCAGGAAGCGGTCGTCCATGTCGATCGCGCGGCCCCAGCGGATCGTGTGGGGATCGATCTCCCCCTTCGTCCCGGCCGCCGGCCCCATGACCGGCACGCTCGTCCGGAAGTGGCACGCGTTGTCGACCAGGGCCGAGAGCAGGTTGTGCGCGGTCGTGACCGCGTGCGTATCGCCCGTGAAGTGGAGGTTGATCTCCTCCTCCGGAAACAGCGAAGCCTTCCCGCCGCCCGTGCCTCCGCCCTTGATCCCGAAGACCGGGCCGAGCGCGGGCTGCCGCAGTGCCGCGATGGCGTTCTCCCCGAGCTGGCGCAGGCCCATGGCGAGCGCGATCGACATCGTCGTCTTGCCCTCGCCCGACGGCGTCGGGTTGATCGAGCTGACGAGGACGAGCCGCCCCTTGCCGCGAGGCGCGAGACCGAGCGCCGCCGGGTCCACCTTGGCCATGTGCCGGCCGTACGGCACGAGCGCCGGACCGAGCCCGAGCTCGGCGCCGACGTCCTCGATGGGTCGGACGCCCATCTTTCAGCCGTAACGCCGCTCGAAGCAGCGCAGCAGCGCGGCGTCCGTGCGGAGCATGGCGAGCGTGTGCTCGGCGTGGCCGAGCGCGTACCCGTTCCCGATCATCAGATCGACATCCTTGCCCACGCCCTCGGCGCCGAGGGCCGCCTTGGTGAAGCTCGTCGACATCGCGAAGAAGTAGACGACGCCGCGGTCCTTCGCGCACAGGATCGCGCTCATCTCGGCGTCGGGGACGTTCACGCACGAGAGCACGAGGTCCGCCTCGCGCCCGCCGGTCTTGTCGAGCACCGCCTTGCGAGTGGCCACCGGATCGCGCGCGTCGGCTCGCACGACCGCCGAGCAGTATCCGAGCGCCTCGAGCTCCTCGGCGAAGGGCGCGTGCGATTCGACCGCGACGATCGTCGCCCCGGCGCCGCCCGCCTTGCGCGCCTCGCACGCGCAGAGCACGCCGCTCTTGCCGCCGCCGCCGAGGATGACGACGACCGCGCCGGGCCTCACGAGCCGCGCGACCTGCGGCGCCGCCCCCGCGACGTCGAGCGCCGCCAGCGCGACGCGCTCGGGGAGGTCCGCCGGCATGCGCGCGTAAGGGGACGACGCGAAGAGCACCGCCTTACCGACGACGTCGAGCTGAGCGCTCGCCGGGCGCACCGCCTTCACCTGCTCGATGAACAGCGGCGTCAGCGACAGCGACACGAGCGACGCGACGCGGTCGCCCACCGAGGCCGCCTCGGCCTGGGGCCGCCCCGGGGCCAGCTCGAGGACCCGCCCCAGGAGCATCCCCCCCGACCCGGTGACACGGTTGTGCTGTTTGCCCCGCTCCCGGACGGTGCCCAGGACGCGCTCCTCCACCGTGCCGCCGTCCTTGGCGCAGGCCTCCTCCATCTGCCGGAAGCTCGCTGCATCGACGTTCAGAGTCTCCACCCCGACCAGCATTTCCCCGGCAAATAGCCGCGAAAAGTCGTTGTCGACCCGGTCCGCGGGCTGCGGGAGGGCCCCTTTGGGGCTGACGGAGCGGTGGGTGCCGAAGGGGTCGCCCCCAGGTGCGATGGGGAGAGGCAAGGTGCGCACACTGTACCGCCATTTCCGGCCCCGAATCGACTCGATGTAGTCGACTTGACCATCTTCGTCCCCGGTCGCTACCCTTTGGTTCCTGGTTCGCCCCACTCACGCTGGAAGAACATGGCGGCTGAACGGCTCGACTCGAATCCGGCATGGGCACTCGAAGAGATGAATGATCCCACGGGTAAGGCTGGCAACTCTGGGCTCCCCCAGCGTGGCAAGTCCTTTGTCTTGCGCTTCATCAGCGGCAAGTACCAAGGCGGCGAATTCCCTGTCACACCGGGCAAGGAGATCGTCGTCGGTCGCTCCAGCGATCTCGACATGGTCCTGGTCGAGGACATGGTCAGCCGCAAGCACGCGCGCATCGCGCTGCAGCCGGACGGGATCTGGATCGAGGACCTCGGCTCGACCAACGGGACCTTCGTCAACGGCGAGAAGATCAAGCGCTCGCGCCTCAAGGAGGGCGACCGCATCCTCATCGGCACGAGCATCCTCAAGGTGATCGCCGGCGACGGCCCCCCCGAGAGCACGACGGGCGACGCGAAGCGCGATCTCGAGAACGTGGCGCAGCAGCGCCGCACGAGCCAGGCGCGGACGATGTCCGGCGCGATCGAGGAGATCCCGCTGCCAGACTTGCTGCAGCTCTTGAGCACGTCCAAGAAGAACGGCGTGCTCGTCATCCGCACGGACGACGACGTCGGCAAGATCTACATGCGCAAGGGCAACATCTACCATGCGCTGATCAACGACCTCGACGAGGTCCCGCCGCTCAAGGCGCTCTACCGCATGCTCACCTGGCAGCGCGGCCTCTTCGACCTCGACCCGCCCGACGACCGCGCGTTCACGAACGAGATCGACGTGACGGTGGCCGAGGTGCTGATGGAGGGCATGCGCCAGCTCGACGAGTTCGAGCGCCTGCGCTCCGAGCTGCCCGACCTCAACGCCCGCCTCTCGATCGTCGCTCCCCTCATCCCGCCGCTGCGCGAGCTGAAGCCCGAGGAGCTCGACGTGCTGCAGCTCGCCCACAACTACGGTCACGTCGAGACGGTGCTCAACAAGAGCCTCGCGCCCGATCTCGAGACGGTCTCCATCCTGCTCAAGCTGCTCAAGAGCTCCTACCTCCGCTCGGAGTAGCGGGTGCCCGAGCGAGGCGAAGCGCGCCCCCGCGTGGTGGTCGTCACGGGCGCGTCGAGCGGCATCGGCCGCGCCATCGCCCTCGAGTGCGCGCGCCTCGGCGACACCGTGGTGCTCAACTCACGCGACACGGCCGCGCTCGAGCTTCTCGCGGGCGAGCTCCGCGCGGCCGGCGGCCGTCCCGTCCTCAGCGCGGGCGACGTCACGCGCGAGGAGGATCGCCGGCGCCTCGTCGAAACGGCCCTCGCGGAGGCCGGCGGCATCGACGTCCTCGTCAACAACGCGGGCCGCGGCTACTACGCGCCGCTGCGTGAGGTGAAGCTCGCCGAGCTCGAGAGCCTCTTCGCGCTCAACGTCTTCGCGCCGCTGCGGCTCACGCAGCTCGCCCTCCCCGCCCTCGAGCGGTCGCGCGGCGTGGTCGTGATGATGTCGTCCGTGGCCGGCGTGGTCTCGTCACCGAAGCTCGGCGCCTACGCCGCGAGCAAGTTCGCCCTCGAGGCCCTCGCCGTCGCGCTTCGCGCCGAGGTCGCATCGAGCGGAGTGGGCGTGGTCGTCGTGAGGCCCGGCCCCGTGGAGACCTCGTTCCGCGCGAACGCCGTGACCGCCGAGGGGATCCAGGCAGGCGTCCGCCCCGCCTTCGCCCCGGTCCAGAGCCCCGAACGGATCGCGCACCTCACGCTCGAAGCGATCGCGCGCCGGCGCCCGGTCGTCGAGACCAGTGGCTTCGTCCGCCTGAGCTCGTTCGCCTCGCGCGTGCTGCCCCCCGTCTTTCGCGCCGCCGTCCGCCGGATGGCGCGAAGCTCGCGGCCTTAAACACGAACGCCCCGAGCCTTTCGGCCCGGGGCGCTGTGTGGTGCTGAGCGCTAGCTCAGTTCTCGAAGGTGCCGACCCACTTGGAGAGCATGCGGGCGGTGTCGAGGTTCGCGATGTACCCGAGGAGCTTCGCCGCGGCGGCGGGGTCCTTCGGGTTCGCGGTGTCGTAGTTCTGGTAGGAGAAGCCAGAGCCGTCGGGGTCGGCAATCGGCGCGGCGCCGCCACACGCAGTGGAGGTGCACTTGTTGTACGCCGCGTCGGTGAGCTTCTGCGCCATCTGGAGCATGCGCGCACCGACAGTCCGCTGCGCCGCCGCCTCGACGCCGACCTGCTCCGTGCCGTAGGTGCGGGCGGAGTAGATCATGCCCGACACCGGGTCACGGTAGCGGATCTGATCGGTCGCGGCGATGTCGATGGTGCCCACGTCGCCCGGCGACCAGATGCGCATCTCGTCACGCGTGGTCGACACGAGGTTCGTGCTGCCGAACCACCAGGTGTTGAACAGGCCCGGGTACTGCATCTCCCACCCGACGAGCGGATCGACGAGCGTCGCGCCCGCGGGGTAGGTGAGGGCCGTCGTCTCCTTCTCCCAGGGGAGATAGTTGACGGACGGGGTCACGGCGCCCTGGTTGCCCGAGGGAATCGTGACGTACGGCGCGAGGGCCATCGGGTCGCCAGCCATGACGGCCGAGAGGAAGCGGCGCATCTGGTGCGGGTACAGGCTGGCGAAGTTCAGGTTCTTGTAACGACCGTCGATGTAGTCCTCTTTCGAGTTCGAGATGAAGTAGTTGTACGCCTCGGTGAGGTAGTGCAGCGCCTCACGCTTCTCGTACCACGTACCCACCTGCGTCTGGTAGTCGGCCCACCAGTAACCCTTGGTGTAATCGTAGTCGTTGTGGATGTAGCGACCCTCGCCCGAGCCGAGCGAGATCTTGAAGTCGCCGTCCGGGTTGTTGATCAGCGAGTTGATGTCCTCGCCCTGCTCGAAGGGCAGCGGGTACGTGCCCGCCGCGGCCATGTACGGGCCGGGCTCCGGACGCGTCGCGATGCGCATGAACATCGCCATGACGTCCGGCGCTGCAAGGGCGAGCGGCATGCCCTGTCCCGGGTCGGTGGCGTAGGTGACGCCCGAGAGCCCCACCATCAGCGCCAGCGACTTCACCATCGTCTGGACCTTGTCGAGGTAGCGGTCCATGGCGCGGTTGATCGCCCCGAGCGACGAGAACGTCACGCGGTCTCGACGGAAGTTGTCGAAGATGTAGCGGTTCTCGTACGTCGAGATGAGGAACTGGACCTGCTCGTACGCGTCCGCGCCGGAGTCGAAGCGGTAGACCGGCACGTTGCCGAAGTCCGCGAACTCGTCCGAGCCGAACATGTACGGGTGGCGGACGCGGCGCGTCGTCGGGTCGACCCCGAAGTGGTAGACGAGATCCGGACGGACCTGGGTCACCGTGGGGCCGAACTGGTCGACCGTCTGCATATCGCGGATCTCGACGTGATCGAGCTTGAAGCCCGTGCAGGTCGCGGTCGTCAGATCGCTCGGGTCGGTCGGCGACGAGCAGGTACCCAGGATGTGGTACTTCTGGTCGTACTTCGTGTAGTGGTTGCCGCCCATGGACTGGCCGGCGATGCCACCGAAGCCGTCGCCGTTCGAGATGTAGTCCTGACCCTTCGAGTTGTTCTGGAGGGCGTCCATGTCGACGTCCGCGACCTGGCCGTAGCAGAAGCGCATGGCGGCCTTGTCGTAGTTGCCGATGTCGTTCATGTCCTGGGTCTGGTCACCCGGGTAGTCCATGACGGTCGTGGCGCCCCACTTCCAGATGAGGCCGTTGACCTCGTCGTCGGTGATGGGGTCCATCCAGCGCGGGCCGACGCAGGTCTTCCCGTCCGTGTTGGGGGTGGTCAGGTTCTGGCACACCGGCTCCGCGCCGTTGCGCGTGCGTAGCTGCCAGTACTTGACGTTGTAGTTGAGCGAGTCGACGTTGCTCACGAAGTTGTGACGCAGACCCATCGAGTGCCCCATCTCGTGCGCGATGACCGAGACGTGGAACTGCTCGCGGATCCACTGGTGCAGCGACTGATCACGCTTGTTCTTCAAGGCCGGATAGTTCGGGTCCTTGTTGTCGGGCACGGGGTACAGCTTCTGCGCGAGCCGCGCGAGACCGACGAGGGAGTCGGGCTCGGGCTGCTCCACCTGGCAGTAGCCCAGCTGCGACATCGTCTTGCCGCGCAGCCGCGAGAGGTAGCGGCGCAGCTCCTGGTTCATGCCGCGGAGCGGCGAGGCCAGGTTGACGACGGTGTCGTTGCCGGCGACCGGGGTGCTGGGGTCGAAGCCGGCCGCCTGAACGAGGTTCGGAGCGACGAGCTTGGTCTCCCACTCGGAGCCGATGGCCTTGTTGCGGAAGGTCTCGTACTGGTTGTCGAGCGACGGGCCCAGCGTGTTCGCCAGGTTCTGCGCCGCCTTGAGGCGTTGCAACACGGGCGGGGTCGCAGCGTCCGCGGCCGTGAGGCCGTTGAGCTTCGACATGCTGTAGTCGATCGAGCCGAGGCGCGACTTGATCTCGTCGGCGCTCAGCAGCTTGCCCTGGTAGGGCTTGGTGCCGAGGTTGCTCGCCTGGACCCAGTCACGCAGGTACGCGCCGCTGGCGATCTGCTGGTCGGTGATCTCGCCGTTGATCCAGCGGAGGAGGTCCTCGGTGCCCTGCGCAGCGAGGTCGAGCACGTGGCCCCACTCGTTGACGCTGGTCTGGACCTTCTCGCCCGTCAGCGGGTCGTTCGCGTCCACCATGATGCCCCACGGCGAAGGCGTCTGCGGGTTCGTGATGATGTTCACGATGTTGTAGCGAAGGTCGCCCACGCGAGCCTTCGTCCCCGCCGGGCCGCACGCCGGGTCGTCGCTGTCGATGACCGGGTTGTGGCAGAGCGTGAAGACGTTCGTGATGGTGTGCTGACCGGTGTCGCTCTTGTCCGCGTAGATGGTCGCCTCGGTCGGGTAACCGTTGAGCGCGTCGACCGGCAGTGTGGAGCCGTCAGCCTGGGTGATGAGCGCGTTGGGGTCGAAGCCGGAGCGCTTGGCGTCGACCATCTGGCCGATGAGCGCCGCGCGCTTGACCGCGACGTTCCACTGGTCGAGCGCACGCGCCGTGGACGCGAACAGGTCGGGCGCCGAGTCCGGCCCGATGTACCAGGGGATGGTGCGCAGCTTGCGCTCGTGGAACGGGAGCGCGCACTTGTTCGTCGCCACGTCGCAGTACGCGCCGGGGTGAACGACAGCGCCGCTCGAGTCGGTGAACGCGCACTCGGCCTCGGTCTTCGGGTCGGCCGTCGAGGGGCGGTGCGGGTCGGCGCCGACCGGCGTTCCCGGGTAGGGAGCGGCGTTCGCGTCGTTGGCCGCGGCCGGCATGGGCAAGCCGGTGGCGGGGTCCGTCAGGAACGCGCCGTTGCCGTCGGTCTGGTACTTCTGGATGTTGCCCTTGGCGTCACGCCAGTAGTCGACCGCGCACTGGCTGCCCTGGATGTGGCTCTGCTGCCAGATGTTGTACTTCGCGGCCCAGCGGTGCCAGTCCTGGTCGACGACGCCGTAGTTGCGGTTGTAGCCGAGGCGATCCTCGGTGAACCAACCGAACGCGTTCATCTTGTTGCCGTCCCAGTCCGTCGGCTCGAAGTCGGTGTCGACGACGCGCTTGAAGGACAGGCGGAGCGTGATCTCCGTCGGATTGCAGTTGCCGACCGGGTAGCTGCCGCCCGCGATGTCCGCGGGGAAGAAGCAGGCCGGGAACGTGACGCCCCACTCCGGGATGGTGAGGATCTGCGGCGAGGCGAAGGCCTTCGTCGTGATGTCGAAGTAGCCGGTGTCCATGTCGAACGCCGGCGCGTTCGGATCGTTCGGGTCCGTGACCTGGTACTGCATCGGGTCGAACTTCACGCCGCCGAAGATGCCGAGCTGCGAGAGGGTGTCGACCTCGTAGCCGTCCGTCACGAGGTTCTTGGACCAGTCGACGCGCATGTACTCGCGCTGGTACCAGGGGCGATCCGTCGTGTTCTCGACGATGACGTTGATCTCTTCGCCCGTCTGCGGGTTGTACCCGCGCCGGATGTCGAAGTGGCTCTGGATGGCGAACATGGCCACGACCTGGCCGTTGTTCGTCGTCTGCGAACCGTTGTGGTCGCTGTTCTGGATCTTCTCGTACGTCTGGCGAGCAATCAGCGCGTTCTCCTGGACCTCCCACTTGATGCGGGAGAGGGGCTGCGCGTAAGAGGCCGTGAAGAGGCCGTCCTGCGCCGCGCCGTAGGGAACGTCGACGACCGTGTTGCGCATGTAGAACTCGGGATCATCCGAGGGGTCCGACAAATCCGCGCCGACGAAGAAGTGCTTCGACATGGCGTTGGGCTGGACCTGGTTGATCGCCGGACGCTCTTGGGCGCACCCGACCGCTGTCCACATGATGGCGCCCACGAGACCAGCCAGTCCCAAGCGCCTTGTCCACTTCGGTTGCATCCGAACCTCCTTAAAAACCCTTCGGCCCCCCGCCTCGGGATGAGCCGCTGCTTCGCTAAGCAAGTTTCAATCCAGGCCTGTAACGTTAATGATTCCAGTAAGTTAGATTAAGTCGTGTCGGGGTTCGCACGGCTCTCGGAGGTACGTGCGTTAGCGTTGTGACGAGGCCCGTTTCAGCGAAGCCGCATTTCGACAGCCCGGGCGTGAGCCTCGAGGCCTTCCAGTCGTGCGAAGTCGGTGATGGCCGCCCGGTGAGCGGCGAGAGCTTCGGCCGAGTACATGATGAGCGAGGTGTGCGCGAAAAAGTCCAACACCCCCAGAGGCGAGCCGAACCGTACGGTTCCGCCTGTCGGGAGCACATGAGATGGGCCGGCGACATAGTCACCAGCGGCCTCCGGCGTCAAGGGGCCAAGGAACACGGCCCCGGCGTGCGGGATCTGGGCGAGCATCTCCTCCGGATCGCGTACCTGGAGGCTCAGATGCTCGGGCGCGAGGGTGTTGGCGAGCGAAGCCATGCGCGCGCGAGACCGCGCCACGAAGACGACCCCGTTCTGCGTGACCGACGCGCGGGCGATGGCCACGCGCGGGAGGGATTCGAGCTGCCGCGCCAGCTCTTCCGACACGGCGCTCGCCATCAGCTCCGACGCGCACACCAGCAGCGGGTAGGCGGCTTCGTCGTGCTCGGCCTGCGAGAGGAGATCGGCCGCCACCAGGCGCGGGTCCGCCTCGTCGTCGGCGACGACCAGGATCTCGCTCGGCCCCGCGATGGAGTCGATGGCGACGGCGCCGAAGACGAAGCGCTTCGCGCAGGCGACGTAGAGGTTTCCGGGCCCGACGATCTTGTCGACCCGCGGGACGGACTCGGTGCCGTACGCGAGCGCGGCGATCGCCTGGGCGCCGCCGGAGTCGACGATGCGCGTGACGCCGGAGAGGTGTGCGGCGGCGAAGATCGCGTCGTCGGTGGCGTCGCCCTGCAGCGGCGTGGCGAGCACGATGTCCTTCACGCCGGCGACCTGCGCCGGGATCGCGCTCATCAAGACGCTCGACGGGTAGCGCGCCTTTCCGCCGGGCGCGTAGATGCCCGCGCGCTCGAGCGGCCGGCACCGCACGCCCAGCGAGATGCCGTCCGCTTCGTAGCGGAATCCGAGCCAGGGCGCGTGGTGGCTCGGCGAGAGGAAATAGTCGAGCTGGCGCGCGTGGAAGGCGCGGATCCGGTCGGCGGCGAGGCGCATCGCGCTCGCAGCGTGGTCGGGAAGGCGCGCGAGGGCGGCCGCACCCGAGTCGCTGTCGCGTACGAGCGGGTCCGGCCGGCGCCGGTCGAAACGCTCGGCGTAGCGAAGGAGCGCCGCGTCGCCCTCCGCGCGCACCGCGGCGAGGATCTCGCGCACAGCGGGCTCGACGCGCTCGAAATCCGATTCGCCGCGTCGCTCCAACCGCGCGAGCTCGGCGTCGAACGCGGGCGTGCCCTCGTGGACGATGCGCAACATCTGGGTGAGAGCGTCTAGCACGTAGCCATGGCGACGTCAGTCGCCGAGCCGCCGTGATAGCGTCTGGCCATGCCCTCGCGCCCGCTCCGCGCCGCGCTGCTCGGCGCCGCGCTCCTCGGCGCGGGCACCCTCGTGGGCTGCCCCGGCGGCACGCGCTGCGCGCAAGTCGGTGGGCCCGCCGGCCGCTGCGTCGCCCTCGTCTGCCCGACGGGCGCGACGGCGCGCGACGGGGCGTGCACGTGCGGCGAAGGATCGACCGTCGTGCTGGGGGCGTGTGTCGGCTACGATCTCGCCGACGCCTTCTGCGGCGCCGACGCCCGCATCCAGCCGGGCGGCGCGTGCGCTCCCAAGGAGTGCGAGGCCGGCCGCGCGCTCGACGTCGCGAGCGGACTGTGCCTCCCCGCGTCGCGCACGCTCGCCGCGATGAGCCCGGTGGAGGCCGCCGAGCCCTCGCCCGAGCAGCGGGCACGGTGCACCTTCGGGACGCTCGTCGCTCGCGGCGGGCAAGCGATGTGTCTCGTCGGCGAGCTGTCCTGCGGGCGAGGTCAGGTCCTCGAGCGAGCGAGCGATGGCGGGACGCCCGGCGCGATGGGCGGGCGATGCAGCGCCGCCAAGCCGTGCGGCGCCGGCGAGCTCTTCGACGAGGTCAGCGAGCAGTGCGTCCGGATCGTGCGCGCGGGCGGGGCCGATCACGTCGTGGACGTCGGAGCGTGGGCGCGCCTGGTGCTCGGCATCGACGGCGGCCAGGGCACTCGCTCGTTCTGCGCTCCCGTCCGGGCCGCGCTCGGCGCGGGGACGGCTCCGGTCGCGTTCGCGCTGCGCCTCGCCTTCCCCGACAACGACGTCACGCAGGTCAGCGGCCGCGTCGTCGGCCAGCAAGCACCTACGGTCGTGCTGGACGCCGCGGCTCGCTCCCTGGACCAACTGCTGGAAACCCTTCGACACTTGGGCGGAATGGCGACCGCCGGCGCGGTCAGCCTCAACGTCTCGTGCTCACCCCCTCCGGTGGGGATTCCCAGCACGGAAACCGTGGCAGACGACGCGGGCTCGACGAAGTGAGGAGAAATGGGCCGTAGAGCCAGCACCTTGCAGCGGCGCCTGCGACGTGTACACTCCCGTTTCGCTGCCGTGCCCGAGGAGGGCTCACGAGGGCCAATAGGTGGATAGCGATCTCGCAGACGCCGTAGAGAGCCTGAAGGGCGTATTCAGCAGGCGAAAACTGGAAGCCACCTTTGGCAAGG
>DATIQP010000916.1:0-5963 GCA_035470765.1 Polyangiaceae bacterium
ACTGCTACCTATGCAAGATGGCTATCATGATGTGCCGGCGGGCAAGCTGGCCAATGTCGTCACTTATCTGGAGATTCGGGCGCCCGTGACTTATCCGAACTGGGACGCGCCGGAGTTCAGCTTCCGCCATGTGCCGAATCCAGACCTCGACTGGTATCGTCACCTGTTTCGCGCAATCGGCGAGCCGTGGCTTTGGTTCAGCCGCCTGCGGATGAACGACGAGGAGTTGCAAGCGGTGATCGGTGACCCGGCGGTGGACATCTTCGCGCTAGCGCATGAAGGCGTCGACCAGGGTTTGCTGGAGTTCGATCGCGACTTCGTGTGGGGCGACGAATGGATCGAGTTCGACTCGCAGTGGAGCACGCTGCCCGAGATCAAACAGCTCTGGGTCAACGTGTTCGCGTGGGTCGCGCCGCAGGGATGCCCGCTGCAGCCCCAGTGAACGATGTGGTGTATCGTGGTCCGTCGCTCATGATGTCCACCTACCCCGAGACCGGCGAGACGCTCGAGGGGAAGTACCGCATCGAGGCCTACATCGGCGAGGGCGGCATGGGCGCCGTCGCGCGCGCCACGCACCTGATCCGCAAGGCGCCCGTCGCGCTCAAGTTCATGGCTCCCTCGGCCATGTACCAGGCGGGCGGCGTCGACCGCTTCCTCAACGAGGCCGTGGCGGCGTCGGCGCTCAAGAGCGAGCACATCGTCCAGGTGCTCGACGTCGGTACGCTGCCGACCAAGGCCCCGTACCTCGTGCTCGAGCTCCTGGAGGGCTACGACGCCGCGACGCTGGTCGAGCGGGAAGGGCAGAACGGCATCGACGTTCCCCGGGCGGCGCACATCGTCTTGCAGGTGCTGCGGGCGCTCGAGGTCGCGCACGCCGCCGGCATCATCCACCGCGATCTCAAGCCGTCCAACTGCTTCCTCGTCCACCACGAGGGCGACCCGGAGTTCGTCAAGCTCCTCGACTTCGGCATCAGCAAGATGCAGCGCGAGGGGAGCGCCGCCCTCACCCAGACGAACGCCGCGCTCGGCACGCCGCTGTACATGTCCCCCGAGCAGGCACGCTCGGCGCGTGACGTGGACTTCCGCTGCGACATCTACTCGACGGGCGTCATCCTCTACGAGCTGCTCTGCGGGCACGCGCCGCACGTCGTCGACGGAGGCGAGTTCACCGCGGTGCTCTACAAGCTCTTCACGAGCGACGCCCCGCCGCTCGCCGAGCAGCGCGCGGGTCTACCGCCCGAGCTCTGCGCGCTCGTGCACACCGCGCTCGATCGCGATCCGGGGAAGCGCTTCGCTTCGGCGCGCGCCTTCGCCGAGGCGCTCGTGCCCTTCTGCGACGGACGGAGCGCGATCGAGATCGCGCGCCTGCGAGCCTCGGGCGCAACGCCCGCGCCCGGGGTCCGCATCGCTTCGTCGCCCAACCTGGACTTCCACAGCGCCGACGCCATCGCGGCGACGCAGGTCGGCACCTCGCCACTGCCCGGCCCCATCACGTCCGCGGCTCGGTCGTCGGTGCCCGCGAGCATGGATGCCGCCCTGAGGACGGACCTCTCGAGCGCGAGCGACACGCGCGAGTCAGCGCCGCCTCCGCATGCGCATGCGGTGTCGAAGCGAGGTGGGAGAGGGGTGGTGCTCGCGGGCGTCGCGCTCGCCGCCGCGCTCGCCGCGTCCGCGCTGGTCTACCAGGTGGTGCGCGGCTCGCCCTCGACGCGGGCGACCCACGACCAGCCCGCGCCGAGCGCGACGCCGAGCGCGGGCCCGCTGCCGCCGCCGCCGACGGTCGTGAGCGCCGCGCCGCCGCCGAGCGCGTCGAGCGCTCCCGTCGTCGTCACGCCGCCGACCGCCACCCGCGGGACGGCGCCCCCGCCTCGCCCGTCGGGCCTCAAAGGCATCCAGCCGATCCAATGATGCGCCGAACGACCTTTCTTCTCACCGCAGCGCTCTGGTTCGCCGCGAACGGCGCGGCCGCCCAGGGTAAGGCCAAGACGGTCCGCGACGAGCTCCCCGTCGCGGCCCGCGTGAACTGGGACAACGCACGCGAGCTCTACGACGCCCAGAACTGGGCCGCCGCGATGGGCGAGTTCCAGCGCGCCTACGAGGTGTCGCACAACCCGCGCGTGCTCTTCAACGTGGGCGTCTGCGAGAAGAACCTCGGCCACTACCTGCGCGCCTCCGCGGCGTTCCGCAAGGAGCTCGCCGAAGCGGACAACAAGGTGCCCGCCGGCGAGCTCGCCGCCATCCACTCGGCGCTCGGCACGCTGGAGCCGCTCATCTCCACCCTCGTCGTGGCGACGAACGAGCCCGGCGCCACGCTCACCATCGACAAGGACCCGCAGCCGGGCGTCTCGCCGTTCGCCGCGCCGATCGCGATCGACGTCGGAGTGCATACCCTACGGCTCGTCAAGCCCGGCTTCGCCGACGCGGTCCTCGAGAACCTCACGGTGGTGAGCGGGGAGGTCGCGCAGGCCAAGCTGACGCTCACCCCCCTCGAGCCGAAAGGCCACGCCCACATCGAGGTTGCGGGAGCGCCGCGGGCAGCCGTATTCATCGACGGCAGGGACGTCGGCAACGCCCCGTTCGACGGGGACGTCGACGTCGGCTCGCACGTGGTGGAGGCGCGCGCGGAGGACTACGTCACGGTGCGCCAGCCGCTGAGTGTAAAATACAAGGATTCGGCGTCGCTGACGCTGACGCTCTCGGCGCGGCGGCACGAGGGCTTCTTGCGCGTCGCCGTCGTCCCCGAGGGCGCAGTCATCGAGATCGACGGCAAGCGTGTGGGCGTGTCGCGCTGGGAGGGCCCCCTCGGGTCCAAGAACGGCCACGAGATCCTCGTCAAGAAGGACGGCTACTACACGCAAACTCAGGAGGTCGTGCTCGACGACGACCAGGAGCGCACGCTGCCCATCTCGCTCAACCCCGAGAAGACCTGGATCTGGTGGACGCTCGGCACCGTCGCCGTCGTCGGCGCCAGCGTCGCGCTCGGCTACTTCGTCTTCCACAACAGCACCGATCCCGTCCCTGGCACCCTTGCCGCCGGTTCCGCAGGCTACGGCGCCACGGGCTTCCACTTCTGAACATGCCGACCACCCCTTCCTTGCCCAAGCGCCTCGCCGCCCTCGTCGCCGCCTCGGGCGTCACCCTCGCCCTGGCGTGCGACACGCAGCCCGCAACCCAGTTCACCGTCGGCGTCACGTCGCAGATCATCGTGCCCAACGACGTGCAGTCGGTGCGCATCATCGCCACCTCGGGCGGCAACGTCGGGTTCTGCCAGACGTACCCCGTCGTCGACGGCAAGGCGCGCCTCCCGCAGTCGCTGGCGCTCGCGCCCGACAGGGCCTCCGACCCGAACGCGAACGTCACGGTCAGCGTGATGGGCTTCACCGTGAACCAGCAGCGCGTGCTCGCCGAGCCGACGTTCGACCAGTGCACCATCCCGTCCGTCTCGCCGTCGGACAAGGCCACCGACGACGTCAACGCCGACGTCAACGTCTCGCCGCAGGCGCGCGTGCTCCGCCGTTCCGTCCAGCCGTACGTCGTGAGCCGCAACGTCTACATCCCGATGCCGCTGCGCTACGCGTGCTACGGCGTCAACTGCATCGGCGACCAGACGTGCAAGGGCGGCGTGTGCACGAGCTCGCTCGTCGACCCCAAGCTGTTGCCGGACTTCGATCCCATCCTGCTGGAGGGTAACTCGAGCAGCTGCTTCGACTCGGGCGCGTGCCTGGGCGACGCGGTCGGGCCCGACGTCGTCGACCCGGCGACGTGCACCTACGACGTCCCGCCCGGGACGAGCCTCGCCGAGGTGGGGATGAACGTGCGCGTCATCTACGAGCCCTACCGCCTCGAGGTGCTCGACCAGGACCCCGTCGAGGGCTTCACCTTGCCGGACCCGCAGAACCACCCGAACCGTTTCCGGCTGGCGCCCGGCCTTTGCTCGGGCGGGCTGGGGCCCAAGATCAAGAGCATCGTGGCGAGCCGCACGTGCCCGACCAAGAACGTGTACCAGCCGCTCTGCGCGACCGACGCGACCACGACCACGCTCTCGCCGACGCCGAGCCTGGTCTACATGCTCGTCGACCAGGACACCTCGATGGTCGACTACGTCGGCACCAAGAACCCGGCCTCGACCAGCACCGACAAGAGCGCTGCACTCGACGACGCGCTGTCGCTCGCGCTCGGCGATCCGGTCTTCATGACGACCCAGCTCGCCTTCCGCTTCGTCCCGACCCCGGGGAGCGAGTGCAGCGCGGCGGGCTACGCGACTCCCGACAGCGCGGTCACGCCGTTCCTCACCGTCGACAAGGGCGTGACGCTGCTGACGCAGCACATCGGCGACACGCTGCCGACGCCGACGAGCGGCCTCGCGCTCAACGCGATGCTCTCCACGGCGGGCGTCTACGGGCTGCAGCTCCCGAAGGACCCCAACACGAACCAGCCCGTCGCGTACAACCAGAAGGCCGTCGTCCTCGTCACGAACCGCACGCTCGATCCGAGCGATCCGACGAGCTGCGCGGGTGGGGGCGCGCCCGCCGCCGTGCAGGCCGCGTCGGCAGCGGGCTGGCGCACGTACGTCTTCTCGCTCCGCAACGCGCTCGAGACTCCGCCCGCGACCCAGACGCGCATCGACGCGGCCGCGGCGTTCGCGACCGCGAGCGGGGCGATCGTCACGCACGCCGAGGGCGGCGCCGCCGGCGACTCGAACGCAGCCAAGCTGCAGGCCGCTCAGGGCATCGGCGATTTCGTGAGCTCGCTCGGCGGCTGCCTCTACGACAAGCCGAACAACTTCACCGACCCCTCGCAGGGCACGCTCGCCTTGAGGCCGGTCGGCTTCGCGCCCGTGACGCTCCCGCCCGACGCGACGTGCAACGCCACGTCGACCACCGCGAACGGCTGGGCGATCGACGGCTCGCACATCCGAGTATGCGGCGCGGCGTGCACGACCATTCGCTCCGCCATCGCGCAGAACCAGCTGCTCACCGCGCAGCGCAACCAGACCAGCGCCGCGCTTCCCGGACAGGTGCTCGTCCAGCTCACCGTGCCGTAGCGAACGTCAACCCTTGCCGATCGCGAGCGACAAGGCGAGCGTCAGCGTCACCGTCACCGCCACGCCGACGAAGCGCCAGTCGCGCTCCCGTGTCCAGATGACCACGAGCGCGAGGACGCGCAGCGCCGGGGTCATCGCGAGCGCGAGGATCCCCAGCCAGATGAGCAGGAGCCCCAGATCGGGCGCCGACCCGAGCTCGAACAGGCGCAGAGGCGGCGACCCGCGCTCGCCGAGCGCGAGGCGCATCACGAGCCCCACCGCGATGAGCGTGGTCGAGAGCGCGAGCCCCGCGCGCAGCAGCAGCTGCACGCGCTTGTGATCACGCTCGGCGAGCGCCTCCTCGATCTTGTCCTCGTCCGTCAGCTCAGCGCCCAAGGTGCACCCCCATCGCCCGCAGGATCATCTGGGCGGCGACGCCGATGAGCACGGCCGAGAGTGTCAAGCGAAGCACCTTCGCGGGCATCTTGCCGGAGTGCCTCGTCCCCAGGAGCGAGCCTCCCACGACGCCGATGGCGATCGGCGCCGCGAGCAGCGGCTGGACGTAGCCGCGCGCGAAGTAGACGAAGAGGCTGGAAATGGCCGTGACACCGATCATGAAGTTGCTCGTCGCGGCGGCGACGCGGATCGGGACCTTCATGCCGAGCGACATGGCGGGCACCTTCAAGAACCCGCCGCCGACCCCGAGCATCCCGGAGAGCGTGCCCGCGAGCAGGGAGACGGCGGCGCCGACGGGGATGCGGCGAGCCTCGTAGTGCACCATCCGGTGCAGGTGCTCGTCGAAGTAGGCGCCGGCGAGCTTTTCGCGCGACTCCCATCCGAGCACCGCGGGTCTGGCCTGCCGCTCCGCCTCGGGCGGCGCCTTCTCCTTCGCGTGCCCGCCACGGTCGAAGAAGACCAGGGCGCTCGTGATCGCCATGAC
>DATIQP010000917.1:0-8037 GCA_035470765.1 Polyangiaceae bacterium
CCAGCCGCCGCGCGTCACCTTGCCGCGGATCGCCTTGAGCACGCTCTGCGTCCCCGGGTGCACTGCGCTCACGTCGAGCTCGATGAGCGTGTCGACCTTGTCGCAGGTCGACGACACGTTCGGGTCCGTGCACGTGCGCACCGTGGCGAAGCCGACCGGGTTGCCGTGGTTGGCCATGAAGACGATGTCGCCGGAGACGCCGAAGGGCATGCCCGTGTTCGGATCGGTGCCGAGCGTGCCGACCTGCGTGGGCGTGCCGGAGGTCTGGTCGATCCAGTACAGCGCGCCGGTCGCGTTGCCGCCGATGAGCGCCTCCTCGGGCGCGACGGTGTTCTCCGGCGCGAACGAGAGGCCGTTGAAGTGCGTGGCGTACGGCAGAGGCCACTTGGCCTCGCAGTGCACGGTCGAACCCTGGATGGTCAGGGGAAACGCCGCGGCCGGCGATACGCCGAAGAGGCGCCCGTCCTTGCTCACGGCGATGTCGGTCATCACGCTCGCCTGGCTCGGGATGCAGTCGAACGTGCCGACGGTAGTCATCGGCACGTTGGTGTCGTTCGGGTCGAGCTGGTAGAGCGTGGTGTCGCTGTTTGCGTAGAAGAGCGAGAGGCCTGCGTCGCCGGCGGCTGCCGCGTCGCTCGTCGTCAGCGCCGGCGGAGGGGGCGAGCCCGAATCGTCGCTCGCGCCTGGGTCGGTCGGGAACTGGCTCTGCCCTTCGCCGCCAGAGCAAGCGAAGAGCGAAGCGGAGACGAACGAAACGGAGACGAACGAAACGAGGGTGACGAGCTTCATGGTGGCCTCGCGCGTGCGACGTTCGCGTGAGTCGCGAACGACGCTGCACCCTATGCGCGCGAGCCCCGGAGCGCCGTGACGGAAGCGGCCAATTCGTTGACTCGAGCGGTCAGGCGGTACGTGGCTTGCTGTGACGGTGACCCACACACCCAAGCAGGGGGCACGCGATGACCCGAAACAACGGAGCCGCAACTGGCTCGGCCTCACAGGCCCATGGGCACGCAGCACGAGGGGGGAGTCCCCACGTCCGCCGTCTGTTGTCGGTGATGGCGCTGCTGGGCGTCGTCCTGGGAGGATGCATGAGCGACGGGGCGGGCACGGAGAGCGGCCACGCTTCCGCGGAGCTGTCGGGGCCCGGCATCGTCGGCAGCCGCACCGGCGGCGGGTGGGGGCTGAAGAACCTCTCGACCGAAGGCACGCTCGATTGGGCGCACTGGGGCCTGTCGAACGTCAACTCCTTCAATCACAAGAGCGGCGTGACCCCGCAGATCTCCAACTTCAAGCGGCTGGGTAATGGGCCGACGCTGCGGCTGAATTGCTGCGCGGACAGGTTCTCGTGGACGGGAGGGACGCCGACGGCCAGCGCCACCAACGTCATCGGCGGCGTCTACGTGGATACACCGAACGCGAACGGGGATGGCTTCGAGCTCACCATGCCGGCGGACACGACGACCAAGACGCTCAAGCTCTACACGGGCTTCTGGTGTGCTCGCGCCAAGCTGCAAGCCACGCTGAGCGACGGCAGCGCGCCCGTCTACGTCGACACCTCCGCGGACGTGACGGACGCATGGGACACCTCCGTCTACACGATCGACTTCAGAGCGGCAGCGAACGGGCAGACGTTGACGGTGGACTATCTCATCGACCTCAATCACTGCACCAAGGGGGACACGGGCGAGGTGTGGCTCCTCGCGGCGACGCTGGCGGGGACCAACACGTGTACGCCGACGACGTGCGCGGCGCAGGGCAAGAACTGCGGCACGATCGGCGACGGCTGCGGTGGGACGCTCAGTTGCGGCACCTGCACGTCGCCGCAGACGTGCGGAGGCGGCGGCACGCCCAACGTGTGCGGGGCCGCTGCGGGCACGCTCACGGGCAGCCGTTCGGGCGCGGCATGGAGCGCGAAGAACCTGTCGACCGAGGGCACGACCGACTGGGCGCACTGGGGGTTGACGGGCGTCACTTCGTTCAACCACAAGGCCGGCATCACCCAACAGATCAGCAACTTCACGCGGCTGGGTACCGCGTCCACGCTGTGGCTGGACTGCTGCGCGGGCACCTTCTCGTGGACGGGAGGGACGCCCACGACGAGCGCGAGCAACGTGATCGGCGGGGTCTACGTCGATACGCCTAGCGTGAGCGGGGATGGTTTCCAGATCACGGTTCCGGCGGACACGACCCGCAAGACGCTCAATCTGTACACGGGCTACTGGTGCGCTCGCGCCAAGCTGCAAGCCACCCTGAGCGATGGCAGCGCACCCGCCTACGTGGACACCTCGGCGGACCTGACGGACGCGTGGGGCACCTCGGTGTACACGGTGAACTTCAATGCAGCCGCGAGCGCGCAGGTGCTGACGGTCAACTACACCATCGACCTCAATCACTGCACCAGCGGCGACACGGGCGAGGTCTGGCTGCTCGCGGCGACGCTCGCCGGTAGCACGTGCACGCCGACGACGTGCGCGGCGCAGGGTAAGAACTGCGGCACGATCAGCGACGGCTGCGGCGGCACGCTCAGCTGCGGCACCTGCACCTCGCCGCAGACGTGCGGCGGCGGCGGCACGCCCAACGTGTGCGGCACGTGCACGCCGACGTCGTGCACGGCGCAGGGCAAGAACTGCGGCACGATCAGCGACGGCTGCGGCGGCACTCTCAGCTGCGGCACCTGTACCTCGCCGCAGACGTGCGGTGGCGGCGGCGTGGCCAACGTGTGCGGGACGGGGTCGTCCGCCATGCCGCTGCTCAGCAGGACGGTGCCAGCGACGTCGTCGTCGGGTATCGCCTCGTGGGCCCAGGACGACTCCTACGGCGGGATCCCGTGGGGTTTCCACATGGCCGACATCGGAGTCGGCTGGTTGACCTACGACCTGTCGGCGGTTCCGGCGGCGCAGCGCCAGAAGCTGCTGGTGGCGCTATACATGGGCGTGGGCGACCAATACTACCAACTCAATTACCGGGCCGCTGCCGGCTATATCCCCGACGACATTCCCGACGCCTACGTTCTCGAGGGCGCTGCCTCCGCTTCTGGGCCGTGGGCTCCGCTCGTCACCGTGTCCACCAACAACAACCCGTTCAAGTCGCATTACATCGGCGACTTCAGCGCCTACTCGTTCCTCCGCTTCCGTGTCACCAGCGGCCCGTACGGCTGCCACGTGAAGATGGACGCGTACGACGCGAGCCAGGGGATCGGCGACGGCATCGTCTTCTACGGCGACTCGATCACGACGAACATCTTCTCCGGCCATTACAACGGCTACGGCCCGGAGTGGTTCTCGAAGCCCATCCAAGCCAGCCGTCCCGCCTTCTTCCCGTTCGTTCTCGGCGGCGGCTGGCCGTCCACCACGGCGGAGGACGCCGTCGCTCTGATCGTCACCAACGCGCCGAGCACCTTCACGGCCGGGCTCTCGACGCCGCTCAAGACGATCTTCCAGTACGCGAAGTACGCCGCGCTCATCTTCGGGGCCAACGACGCGGCGGACCAATCGCTGGTGAACGCGTTCCGCGCCAACTACACCCAGATCATCAACGCGCTGCGCGCGAACGGGCAGAGGGTGGCGCTGGCCTCGCCGACCTGGGCCACCGACTCGACGCGGCAGGCCGGGCTCGTGCAGATCCGCGGCACCATCGGCTACCAGCTCCCGAGCTGGGCAGCGGGCTCCTACGCGAGCGGTACCTACGTGTGGAACGCCACGCGGGCGTACCTCTGTACGACCGGCGGTACGAGCGTGACGGGCCCGACCGGCACCGGTACCGGGATCGCCGACGGCGGCACTGCGCGATGGAGCTACGTGCCGAGCCTGAGGGAAGACTACGCCAACGACCCGGGTGTCATCGGCGGCCCGGATCTCTACACGGTCTTCCTCAATCATCCGGAGTGGCTCTCCGACGGGCTACACCCGAACGATCTGGGCGAGGTGCAGTGGCGCGCCGCATGGGTGAGCTGGGCCCTCGCCAGCGTCTACTGACGCCGGGTGCCCGCATCGTGGTAGTTTGTTGGCGATGCACGCAAGTGCGGGCGACCAACCCCCGCTCGTCGTCGGACGCTACTCGCTCCATGGGAAGTTGGCGTCCGGCGGCATGGCCAGCGTGCACCTCGGCCGCGTCGAGGGCGCAGCGGGGTTCGTGCGCACGGTCGCCATCAAGCGGCTCCATCCCCACTTCGCCGAGGACCCCGAGTTCGCGAGCATGTTCGTCACCGAGGCTCGCCTCGCCGCGCGCATCAAGCACCCGAACGTCGTGCCGACGGTCGACGTGGTGCAGGAGGGCGGCGAGCTCTTCCTGGTGATGGAGTACATCGAGGGCGAAGCGCTCTCGACGCTGATGCGCCTTGCGAAGGGCGTCGTCCCGATCGACGTGGGCGCCGGCATCCTCGTGGGCGCGCTGCGCGGGCTCCACGCCGCCCACACCGCGAAGAACGAGCAGGGCGAGCCGCTCGGGCTGGTGCACCGTGACGTGTCGCCGCAGAACGTGATGGTCGGGACGGACGGGGCGCCGCGAGTGCTCGATTTCGGGGTGGCCAAGGCGATCGGCTACGGCAACACCACCCGCTCCGGTCAGCTCAAGGGGAAGGTGGCGTATTTCGCGCCGGAGCAAATCGAGGGGAAGGCGCCGACGCGGCAGGTGGACATCTTCGCGGCGGGCGTCCTCTTGTGGGAAGTGCTCGCCGGCCGGCGACTCTTCGCCGCCGACAACGAGGCCGCGACGCTCTCTCGCATCATGGCGCTGGAGGTTCCGCTGATCAGCACGGTGCGCGAGGGTGTCCCGCAGGCTCTCGACGCGGTGATCGCCAAAGCCCTCGCGCGCGCGCCCGCGGACCGCTTCGCCAGCGCGGAGGAGATGGCGGACGCCATCGAGGCCGCTTCGCCGCCGGCGTCGCCGCGAGCCATCGGGCGCTGGGTGCAGGACGTCGCCGGAAGCAGGATCTCCGAGCGCGCCGCCGGCGTGGCTGAGATCGAGCGCAGCGGCACGGGACCGACGACGATCGGGCCGACGGTACCGACGGAGCCGTCGTCTGCGGCCGTCGTCGTCGCGCCACGCAAGCTAGTCGCGATCGGCGCCGCGGGGCTCGGCGGGCTCGCGCTCGTCGCAGCCATCGCCGCCTTCGCACTCCACGCCCGCTCGCGGGAGTCGGCTTCGCCCGTCCCCTCCGTGAGCCTCGCGGCGCCGCCGGCCGTGTCGTCGGTCGCGACCGCGGCCGAGGTGCCGGCGCCCTTACCCATCGCGAGCAGCGCCCCGATCGCGTTGCCGGTTACCTCGACGATCCCGAGGGCGGTCGCGCCAGTCCACACTTCGCCTCGCGCGGCGGCGGCGGCCACGAAGACCGCGGCCGTGCAGACCTCGGCGCCGGCGAGCGCCCAGCCGGCCAAGCCCGCGGCGCCCGCGCAGGCGGACGCCGGAAAGCCCTCGCTCTACGGGCGGGACTGAGCGCTCAAAACGTCGCGCGAAGGCCGAGGACTCCGCGGGCGAGCGACGTCACGCTCACGCTTCGCTTGGCGGCCGAAGGCTCGGTCACGGCCAGGACGATGGTGACGACCCCGAGCACGGCGCTCGCGACGAACGTCACCGTGCTCGCCAGGGCGAAGGCCTGCGCCGCGTCGGCGGCTTGCTTGCCCGTCGCGTTGCACGACGTGTCGACGCAGTTGGCGTCGATGTCGCTCTTCTTCGCGAGGGCGACGGAGCCGATCGCCATGCTCGTGGCGAACGCGACGAACGCGACGCTCCCGGTCACGATCGTCCATCCGCGGTGCGACGCGGGAGCCGGCGCTCTGGGCTCCGCGAGCGCCGCGGGCTGCTGCTCGGGCGGCGTGACGGGGGCGGTGACTGGAGCGGCCGGCTCGATCGCAGGCACGACGACGTCGAGCGTCTTCGACTCGCCTCGGTCGATGTGGATTCGCTGCTCCGACCGCTCTCCGCCCGCGCCCGTGATCGTGATCGTGTGATCGCCGGGATCGAGGGGCAGGGGGACGTTCAGCGACGCGGCGCCGAGCTCGCTGCCGTCGCGCATCACCTTCATCCCAGGGGGGAGGTTCGCGAGACGCAAGGTGAGCTGAGGCACCTGCGGCTTGAGCGCGGCGAGCTGCGCCGTCGCGACCTGCTCGCGCTCGCGCTGGCGCACCTGCTGATCGATGGTCATTCGCTGGACGCGCTCGAGGTAGTCCTCGTAGTGAGTGACCGCCGACGCGATCTTCCCCCACTTCGACTGGCACTCGGCCCACGTGAACAGCGTCCCGGGGCGGGGATCGAGCCGGTAGCTCTCTCCGAGCGCCGGGCAGCCCGTGTCGTACTTGCCTGCTTGCATGTCGGCCAGGCCCCGATCGAAGAGCGCGCCCGAGGCCGCCGCGTCCTGCGCGCGCGCGGGCGAGGTCCAGGCGTGCGCCGCGAGGAGGAGCCACGAGGCGAGCGCCCACGCCGAGGTCTTCCCGGTCCTGCTCATAGCGTGACCACGCAAGCGACGTTGTCGAAGAGCAGCTTCCACGCGCTGGTGCCGGTGTTGGAAAAGGCGCCGAGGATCAACATCTCCCCCTGAGGCGTCTGGGGGAGCGCGCTCATCGTGGCGGCGGGGTTCCCGTCGACCCACACGTGAATCGCCTTGCCGTATTCGATGGAGAGCTCGACATCGACCCACAAGCCCGGAAGGAACACCGGCGTGAAATTCTTCTGCGAGTAGTAGCCGCCTCCGTCGGACAATCCCGCCCACTCCTGCACGTACGGGGTGGTGGCCGGGTCGATGTAGAGGTTCAGCTCGTAGGCGAGGAGATCGGGGTTGACGACGTCGATCGACACGAAGCGCATCAGATCGGTGCCCGCCTTCACCACCTGAACGGAGAAGCGACAGTCCACCGACTTGGCGGCGATGAAGTTCCTCGACAGCTTGGCCTGACGCTGGACGGCGGCGTCCGTGGCCTCGATCGACGAGGCGAACGCGTCGGGCGGAGACACCGGGTTCGACGTGTCCAGCGCCGCCACACCGTACTCGGTCGTCACGCCCGACCAGTTGGCCCCGAGGGGGGTGTGGTCGAAGTCGTCGCAGAAGACGTAGCCGGCGGATGCGTCGATCGTGGGGCACGTGAACGGGACGCTCGCGTCCGCGTCGCCCGCGTCGGCGTCGCCGGGCTCCGCGTCGCCCGCGTCGCCCGCGTCGGCCTCGACGTAGTTCTTGTCGATCCCGAGGAGGGTCGCGCAGGCGCCGAGCAGCGTGGCGAACCCCACGAGCGCAATCCTCGCAACCATGAGCCAGCTCGCGATTGGACCACGGCTGCGTCTCCGCGTCGAGACGCACTCGACGCGGAGGAGCGCCGTCAACTCGCGCTCACTTGGGCTGGCCGCACTGACCGGTCACCCCGCCGCCGCCGCACGTATCGGGCGAGGTGCACCCGCCGCAGTCGATGATGTTCCCGCAGCCGTCGCCCCACTGCCCGCACGTGTAGCCGAGCTGCGAGCAGGTGAGCGGCGTGCAGGTGCCGCCGGTGCCGCACGTGCCCGACTGGCCGCCGCCGCCGCAGGTCTGCGGCGCGACGCACGGACCGCAGTTGAGCAGGTTGCCGCAGCCGTCGCCGGCCGGCCCGCACTGGACGTTCTGCTGCGCGCACGTGAGCGGCGTGCAGCTCGGCGAGGGCGGAGGCGGCACGCACGATGCCAGGTCCCAGATCATGTACTCGAGCGCCTTCTCCTGGGGCGTCATGGGGCCGCTCGTGCACTCGGCGGGGAAGGTGAGGCCCGCGCTCCCGGCGTTGGCGACGTGGAAGTCGCTGAAGATCACGCGCCCGCACGTCGTCGGTTGCTGCCACGGCGTGTCGAAGGTGTAGTGGAGCGGGAACTGGGGATTGGCCGGGCCGGGCTTCGCGGTGCCCTGGTTCGCGTACATCCACTCGACCGCGGGGGCCACGACGCTGCTGAAGTCGTAGCGCGGCGAGGTGATGTTCATCTCCGGAGGGTTGGTGTTGATGAGAGCGCCGACGAGCCCCAGCCACTGGGCGAAGGTCTGGCCCTTGGAGAACGACGTGATGATCGTGGACGTCACCGTCGAGT
>DATIQP010000918.1:0-4777 GCA_035470765.1 Polyangiaceae bacterium
CTCCATCAGGACTTCGCCCTCAAGCTGCTCGTACCCCCGCGAAAGGCCCTCGAGGACGAGAAGACCGCCCACCGCCGCTTCGAGAACGAGGCCCAGATCGCCGCCGCGCTGTCGCGCCGGAGCCGCCACGTCGTTGCGGTCACCGATTTCGGCGCGGACGACGGCCTGTCCTACCTGGTCATGGAGCTGCTCGAGGGCGAGACGCTCGAGGCGCGGCTCGAGAGGGGCACGCTCGATCGAGACGAGGTGGCGCGCCTCGTTTCGGGGATCGCGCAAGGACTGGCGGCGGCTCATGACCTGGGCGTCACGCACCGCGACCTCAAGCCAGCCAACGTCTTTCTCGCGCGGGATCGCGACGGCTCGATGGTCGTGAAGCTGCTCGACTTCGGCATCGCCAGGCTCTCCAAGCGGATCGTCCCGGCCCGCTCGCCCGCCGCGCCCGCGGACCCCACCAAGCTCACCGTCAAGGGCGTCGTGCTCGGCACGCCCGCTTACATGAGCCCCGAGCAGGCGATGGCCGAGGAGACGGACGCGCGCGCCGACGTCTGGTCGCTCGCCGTCATCGCGTTCGAGGCGCTCGCGGGCCAGATCCCGTTCGCCGCGCCCACCGCCGAAGAGACGCTCCTCCGCATCTGCAACTGCCGCGCAACGCCTCTCCGGGAGCTCGTCCCCGACGCGTCTCCCGAGCTCGAGGCCGTCTTCGCCAAGGCGTTCTCCCCCAACGCCGCCGACCGGTTCCGGAGCGCGAGCGACTTCGAAGCCGCGCTCTCACCTCACCTGCCCGAGGCCGCGCCTGCCCCGGGTGCACCGCGCGCCTCGCGCCTCTTCGCGATCGTCGCTGGCGCCGCTCTGCTCCTGCTCGCAGCCTTCGCCCTCCGCCACACCCTCCACCCCGCCGCGACTCCGTCTCCGCCTCCGTCCCCGTCTCCGTCCCCGTCTCCGTCTCCGTCTCCGTCTCCGTCCCCGCCTCCGTCTCCGCCTCCGTCTCCGCCTCCAAGACAATCCGTCACACCTCCACCCTCGACCCCCGCCACCAGCGCCTCCACCAAACACGTCGATCGAAGCGCCATCTTCTGACACTCGACTATACGCACAGGGCTAACTAAACTGATCCCCATGCGGGTCGCCTCCCTGCTCGCCCTGCTCGCGTTGGCTCTCGCGCGCCCAGCTCGCGCCGACGCCGAGTCCGACGCCAAGGACCTCTTCGAGCGCGGGCGCACGCTCAGGGCGTCGGGCGACTGCGCCTCCGCAGCCCCGCTCTTTCGCCGCGCCTACGTCGCGTATCCGGCCGGTCTCGGCAGTCTGCGCAACCTCGCCGAGTGCGAGGAGTCGCTCGGGAAATGGGCCTCCGCGCGCCGATCGTGGCTGGACCTCGGGCGCGCGCTGCTTCTGAGCCACGACCGCAAGTACGCGGGCTGGGATGGCGAGGCCGCCGACGCGGCGCGCCGCCTGCTACCGCGCGTGCCGCACCTCACGATCCATCTCGCGCCGACCGGCGTAGCGCCCGACCAGGTCGAGGTCACGGTCAACGACGAGCGCATCCCTCCCGCCCTCGTGGGCACGACGCTCGATCGCGACCCCGGACCCTACACGGTGCGCGCGAGCGCTTCGGGTGTGACGACGACGAGCGCCGTGGAGCTCTCGACGGGCGAGGACAAGACCGTGCGGCTCGAGCTCGTCGTGCCCGCGGCGTCCGCGCCGGTTCTCGCGCAGCCGCCGCTGGCAGTTCGCGTGGAGACGGCGACGGGCTCGGCGTGGCCCGCGGTGGGCTGGATCGCCGTGGGGCTCGGCGCGGCGGCGTTCGTCGGGATGGGCGTTGCCATCGGAGTGAGGCAGGACGCGCTCGCGACGCTCCAGACGACGTGTCCCGACTACGCGTCGAGCCCCTGCCCCCCGTCGGTTCGGCCCGCGGTCGATCGGGGGCAGGCCGCGAGCACCGCCGTGACGGCGCTGGCCATCGGCGGAGGCGTCGCGGCAGCCGCCGGCATCACGATGATCGTCTTCGGCTCCCTTGGCGGACGTCGCGCTCCGCGCGCGGCCCTCGTGCTCTCTCCGTTCGGCGCCTCGGCGACCTGGAGGTTTCAGTGAGGTGGGCCGCGGTCGCGTGCGCGCTCTGGGCGTGCAGCTGCTCGTTTCCCGTCGTGACGTACGCGCCGGACGACGCGACGAGCGGCGCGGACGCCGCCGACGCCGCCGCCGACGCAGCAGGCGACTCCCCCGATCCGTGCGACAAGGACGGAGACGGCTACAAGGCCCTCTCGTGCGGCGGCAACGACTGCAACGACGACGACCCGCGCGTGAACCCCGGTGCCGGCTTCCGCACCGACGTCCCGGACTCCGGGCCGATCCCCGGCGACTGGAACTGCGACGGCACCGTCGAGCTTCAGTACGTCACGGTCACCTGCGGAGCCACGTCCTGCAACGCGCAGGGCTTCGACGCACCGACGAGCTGCGGAACGACGGGGCAGTTCGTGGTCTGCACGGGCGTGCTCTGCCCGGCGGTGGACGCCGGGACGCGCACGCAAGGCTGTCGCTGAAGGCCTTCTTGCGGGCTGGCTGACTCACGCTCCGGTGACCTGCAGCGTCGGCTGCGCGAGGCCATCGAGGCCGTCGTTGACTCCCGGGCTGCCGCCCGTGCCCTTGACGCCGCCGCTCGAAGGCACGGTGATGGTGGTGGCGGTGTCGACCACCGGCGCCTGGTCCGTGTAGACGACACCGATCGCGATGCCGCCCGCGCCGCCGCCGCCGCTGCCGCCCTTGGCGCCCGTGCCGCCGTTGCCTCCCGCGCAGCCCGGAGAGGACGCGACGCCGGAGTAACCGCCGGGCTGACCGTCCTGGCCGGCGCTCCCGCTCCCGCCCGCGCCCGGCGTGCCCACGCCGAGATCGCCCGCCGCGACGGTGACCTTGCTCGTCATGACGGCGAGCGCGACGCTCGCGCCGCCGCCGCTACCAGCTTTGCCGCCGGCGCCGCCACAACCGCCGCAGCCGCCGCCCGCTCCGCCGCCCGCTCCGCTGCTGAGACCGCCGGTTCCTCCTCCTCCGCCTCCTCCCTGACCGGGGCTGCCGTTCGGTCCGCCGCCCCCGCCGGTCGGAAGCCACCCGTTCGCGGAGAGCTTGCCGAGCGTGGTCGCTCCGGGCGCCGGGATCGCGGCGCTCGCGTTCGCGCCGTCATCGCCGGCGACGCAGCCCGAGGCCCCGCCCTTTCCGTCGGCCGGCGCCTTGCCCTGCAGACTCGGTGCGCCGTCGCCGCCGCTCGTCGCCGCGAGCAGTCCGCCGTTGCCGCCCATCCCGCCCGTGCTCTGCACCGCGTCCGCGCAGAGCGCGCAGGTGTGCGAGGCGCCGCCCGTCCCGCCGCTGGCGGAGTTGCCTCGGATCGAAGGGTCCGATTGCGCGACGGTGGTCCAGTTGCTTCCCGTCACGCCGGGCGCGCCGTCGTGGCCGGCGCCCGCGCGCAGGCGCACGCGACGCAGCGTGATGTCGGTGCTGCCCGTCACGAGCGCCGCGATGCTCGATTCTCCCGGCTGGGTGGCGTCGGCCGACTGGAACGCGAGGTCCGAGAGCACGAGCGGCTTCTGCGCGCCCGCGATGTGCAGCGCCAGGGTCGACTTGCCGACCACGGGCAGCTTCCCGCTGTACGTCCACGTCCCGCACGCGAGCCCGCCATAGAGGCTCACCGCGTTGGATTGCGTGAGCGACACGTCCTCGGCGTACGTTCCCTCGCAGACGTAGATGCGAGGCTTGGCGCCGACGATGCCGACCGCCGCGCCGATGGTCTTCACCGGGCGCGCGCGCGTGCCGGGGTTGGTGTCGTCGCCGCTGGTCGCGTCCACGAAGATGCCGATGCCGTCGTCGATGCAGCTCGGGCTCGCAGGAAGATCGGCGCTGAGGTCGCAGCTCGGAGGCACGACCACGTCGGAGTCGGGCGCCCCATCTACGTTGACGTCGCCGCCGCCGTCGGTCGACAGGCAATCGGCGCCGGAGCACGTCCCGCCCGAGCAGCGCACGCAAAGGAGCCCAACCACGGAAGCCAAAGCCAACGAGCCAATCCACCGAGCGCGCATGACGCCTCCTTCCCGAAGAGATTCCTCGAGTATACGTGTTCGGATAGTTCTGTCTATCCAGAAAAGGATAGTTTGTCGTGGACGGCGGAGTCCGACGTGGTATACGTATCGAGATAGTCTCTTCCCGAAGGAGGTCTTCGATGCGTTGGTTCAAGATCGCTTGTCTTGGCGTGGTGGTGGCCGCGGGCGCGGCGGGGGCCCTCATGGCGTGCAGCGATGGCGGCAACAATCCCGCGGGCGACGGCGGCTCCGACGCCACCACTTCGCCCGACAGCCCCGCGGGCGACTCCGCCACTACCGACTCCGGAGCCTCGGACGGAGCTTCGGACGGAGGTTCGGACGCGAGCCCGGGCGTCGACGCGTCGGTGCTCGACTGCAACTACTACTGCAGCTCGATGGCGTCGGTTTGCACGGGTGCGAACGCCCAGTACCTCGACACGGCCACGTGCGCAGCGATGTGCGCGAAGCTCACCGCGGGCGACGCGGGCACCACCTCGGGCGACACGCTCGCGTGCCGCATGTACCACCTGAGCGTCGCTGCCACGAGCGACTCCAACGCGTCGCTGCACTGCCCGCACGCGGGCCCCTACGGCTTCGGCCAGTGCGGCACCGAGTGCGAGGATTTCTGTGCGCTCTACTCGGCCCAGTGCGGCACGACGGGCTGGACCAACTGCGCCTCGCAGTGCGCCGGCGAGAGCAACCTCTCCGGCGGCCCG
>DATIQP010000919.1:0-1752 GCA_035470765.1 Polyangiaceae bacterium
GAAGACGTCCGAGCGGCCATCGCCGTGGGCGCAGCACGCGACCTCGGGCGCCATGTGGGCGATCTGCCTTCGCACGTCCGCGTCGGCGCGGCGGATCCCCGAGGTCACGCCGCCGCCCGGGCGCATGCCGAAGTCCGAGACCTTCACCTCGCCGGCGTAGCCGAGCAGCACCTGCCGCGGGCCGAGACCGTGGTGCGCCATGTTGAGCATGGCCCCGTCGACGCTCCGGGCGCCCCGCGCGGCGCAGAGCCCCTCGGCGATCTCGCACGCCAGAAACAGCCCGAGGTCGAGCGGCACGCGGCGCCGCGCGGACGCGTACCGCCCGAGGAGGCTCGCCAGGCTCAGGCCGTGCACGAGCTCCATCACGACGCACGGAGAGTCGCCCGCGGTGAAGAAGTCGTTCACCTCCACCACGTTGGGGTGGCGCACCAGGGCTCCGCGACGCATCGCCCGGCGCAGGACCTGCATCGTCTCCGGATCGCGCCCGAAGGCCGGATCGATGACCTTGACCGCCGCGGGGATGGCCATCGTCTCTGCGCGGCCCGCCTCGGCGTGGAGGGTCTGCTCGATGCGCGCGGCGTAGACCGTCCCGACCGAGCCCCGCCCGATCTCGGCGCCGACGACGAGCCTTCGCTCCCCGCGCAGGGCGAGCACTTGAGCCGGAGCGATCGGAGCGAGCACGCATCCCTGATTAGCAAGCTCCAAACCACCGTCGCGCGCGCCGACATGCACAAGGGTTCTGCGGTGTTCGCCCTCGAGCGTCGCCGCGCCGCGACGGCGCTGGATCCGGTCGGATCCTCTCGCTCGATCCACGCGAAATCACCCGAATTTCCCTTCAATGTAGGTAGGCTCGGGGCGTGCGCCGGCACTCCTCGCTCCCAAGCCTCCACCTGCTGGTCTGCGTCCACGAGCGGGCGCCGGACGACCCGCTCGGCGCCGGCTGCGGAGCGCGCGGGGCAGCGGTCTACGAGCGGTTGAAGGGCGAGGTCGCGAGCCGAGGCCTCCACGCCTCCGTCTGGGTGACGCGTACGTTCTGCCTCGGAGTGTGCCCCCGCTCCGGTTGCACGGTCGCCGTATACCCGCGGGGCGACCTCTGGCGTGACGTAACGCAAGACGACGCCGTGGCGTTGCTGGACGGCGAGCGTTGACGCGCTGCGCCTAAGCGTTCCTCTAGCCGGCAGCGTCGCCAGATACTAGGCTCCGAGCTGCGATGGTCGAAAAGCTCCAGAAGATCTGGCTCGATGGGCAGATGCTCCCGTGGGACGAGGCCGACGTGCACATCCTCACCCACTCGCTGCACTATGGCGTGGGGGTCTTCGAGGGGATCCGCGCGTACAAGCGCGCCGACGGCAAGACGTACGTCTTCCGCCTGAAGGATCACGTCGACCGCTTGCTCGACGGCTGCAAGCTCACGATGATGAAGTGCGAGTTCAATCGCGAGCAGCTGATGGCGGCGTGCACGGAGGTGCTCCGCGCGAACAAGCTCGACGAGGGATACATCCGGCCGCTCGTCTTCGTCGGCGACGGAGCGATGGGCGTCTACGCGCCGAACAACCCGATCCGCACGGCCATCATGGTGTGGAAGTGGGGCGCGTACCTCGGCGACGAGGCGCTCAAGGCCGGCATCCGCGCCAAGATCAGCTCCTACGCGCGGCACCACATCAACGTCAGCCTCGCCAAGGGCAAGATCACCGGCCAGTACACCAACGGCGTGCTCGCCAAGCGCGAGGCCAAGCTCGCCGGCTACGACGA
>DATIQP010000920.1:0-15078 GCA_035470765.1 Polyangiaceae bacterium
CTTGGCGCGAAGCTGCACGAGATCCGTCGCCGGATCGAAGCGCGGCTTGACGATCGAGGCCTGGCGCACGCCGCTGGCGATCTTGTCCTGGATCAGGAGCAGGCCGTCGAACACCGCCTCCGGCCGCGGCGGGCAGCCGGGGACGTAGACGTCGCAGGGGATGATTTTGTCGAGGCCCGGGACCGTCGTGTAGTTGTCGTAGAAGCCGCCGCAGCTCGCGCAGGTGCCGAACGCCATGACCCAGCGCGGCGACATCATCTGCTCGTAGATGCGCTTGAGGACCGGCGCCTGCCGCTGCGAGATCGTCCCGACCACCCAGAGCAGGTCGCTCTGGCGCGGCGAGAAACGGGGCGCCTCGGCGCCGAACCGGGCGAAGTCGTAGCGCGGCGACGAGACCGCCATGAACTCCATGCCGCAGCACGCCGTCACGAACGGGTAGTTGAACAGCGAGTACTTGCGGGCCCACCCGAGCAGCGCGTCGAAGCGCGTCGTGGCGAAGCCCGTCTCGCTGCCCGCGAGCACCTTGGTCTGCGTCTTCTCGGCCATGTCAGTCCTTTTTGAGTCCGAACTCTCGCTTCGCTCGAGCATGCGGCACTCAGTGCTCCCACTCCAGGGCGCCTTTGCGCCACACGTACACGAGCGCCACGATCACGACGGAGAGAAAGCCAAACATGCTGGCGAGCCCCGTCCAGCCGAGCTCCTTGAAGTGAATGGCCCACGGGTAGACGAAGACCACCTCGATGTCGAAGACGACGAAGAGGATGGCCGTCAGGTAGAACTTCACGCTCAGCTTGACGTGCCGGGCGCCGTCGCTCGGGGAGCCCGACTCGTAGGGCTGCATCCGCTCTTCGCTGAACTTCGCCTTCTTCCCCAGAAACGTGTGGCCCAGGAAGAAGACCGACGCGAGCAGGATCGCGGCGCCGATGACCATGAAGACCGGAGCGTAGGTGGAGACGAGCATCGAGCCCTTCTGCCTCTTTGGTCTGGAGGCGGAGCGCGCGGAAAAGCGCGAGAAATCGCTCCGTTTCTAGTGGCAGCGCCGGGTGGGTGTCAACTCGGCTAGTAGTGCGGCGGGTTCTCGTCGCCCGGGCCCGCTGCATCGCCTAGATCGCGAACGCGCGCAGCGGTCGCCGCGAGCTGCGCGAGCAAGCGGTCGATCGTCTTCTGTTGCTCGGCGACGACGCCGGAAAGCTCCTCGACCGTCCGCTCGAGACGCATGTATTTCAGCTCCAGCTCCGTCAGGCGCGCCGAAACGAAGGCCATGCGTCAACCCACCGTGCCCGCGAGGCGGGCCGCCTTCCAGGCCGTGAGCGCCGGCCCGAGGGCCGTCTCGATCTGGCGCATCTCGTCGGCGAGCTCCCGCTCGGCGGCGCCCGCCTCGATCGCGTCGCGGAAGCAGGCGAACGCGGCGACGAAGCGCTTGCGGGCGAGCAGCGATCTGCCGAGGATCGGCAGGATCTCCGCGGGCGAGCCGCCGAACGCGATGGCGCGACGCAGGGGGCCGATCGCCTCGCCGGAGCGATCGCTCCTGAGGAGGGCCTCGCCGAGGCGCTTGAACAGGTCCGCGGCGGCGACGCCTTCCTGGGCGTACTGGATGCCGATGCGGAAGACCTCCTCGGCTTGCTCCACCTCGCCGAGGTGCACGCACGCGGAGCCGAGCAACCCGAGCCCCTTCGAGATGAGGGAGCGCGCGTCGGAGGCGAGCATCTGGCCCTCGGGCGTGCGCAGGAAGATGGCGAGCGGCGCCGGCCACGCGCCGAGCAGCTGCACGACCTTGGTCCAGTCCCCCTTGAGCGCGGCCGTCTCGGCCTCGGCGACCTTCGCGAGGTCGATGGCGCTGCGCTGGCCGCTCGAGGCGCGCTCGAGCTCCTCGCGCACGTGGGCACGGATGCGCGTGCGGAACGTCTCGAGGTCGTAGTCCTCCTCGGTGCCGTCGTGGAGCACCCAGAGCTGCGCCTCGTCGCCGTCCACGACCAGCTTCTGGAGCGAGTAGCCGTAGAGCGGCGCGAGCAGCAGGTAGCGCACGCCGATGAAGAGCTGGATGGCCTCCGTGTCCGTCTCGCGCGCGGGCGCCGGCGCGTCGCGATCCTCCTCGACGAGCAGCGCGCCGACGAGGCGCCGGCGGAAGTCGGCGAGCGTCAGCCGCTGCGGCTCGAGATCCGTGTCGGCCTCGCCGAGGCCCACGACGAAGTCGACGAGCGTCTGATCGGGCGTGCGCCGGTCGACGGTGAGCGCGGTGATGCGCGCCCCGACGATGATCGAGAAGGCGAAGAAGCGCTCGCCCACGATCTCGCAGAGCGCCTGGAAGCTGCCGATCCCCTCGCCGATGCGCTCGAACCACCCGTCGGTGCGGACGGCCTCGAGCGAGAACTCTTGCTTGCGTGGGGCCACGATGACGAAGCTAGCGCGAGCGCGCTCAAAATGCGACGCCGATGGCGAGCGAAACGCGCGGACGGAGGCCGCCATTGGCGTAGACGCTCGCCGGCACCTGCTGCTCGGGGAAGCTCTTGGTCGCCACGGTGTACTGCGCGCCGGCGCCGATCGCGACGAGGACGCGATCGGCGACCAGGGCCTGGTAACCGAGGTCGAGGGCGCCGCCGAGGTCGAGGTAGCCCACGCTCGGACCGGCCTGGGGCGTCGCCGTCAGCGCGGCGAGCAGGAAGGACGGCCCCACGTACAAGCCCCGCGGGCCGTTGCGGCCGAGGTAGAAGCGGTAGCCGAGCTCGCCTCCCACGCCCTCGAAGAGGTTGCCCGAGTCCGAATTGGTTGAACAATACACATAGTAGGCCCCTGCCTCGATGGCGTGGTGCGACGCGAGCATCACTTCGAGCGAGGCACCGTAGCGATCGACGAGCAGCGAGAGAGGCGTGACGTAGAGCGCCAGGTGGCGCGCCACCGGCTCGGGCTCGGGCGGCGGCGCGTCGACGCCATCGGGGGCCGCACGGACGGCCGGCGTCGAGAGCAGCGTGATCAGCGCGGCCGCGGCGGCTGTGCCGCGCCGGCGGCGCTGCAGCCACAGGGCCACCAGCGCGAGCGACGCGAGCAGCGGGCCGCCCTGCCCGTCCCGGCGCGCGTGCGTGCCCGCAGCGCAGCTCAGGTTGTCGCCGGTCGTCGTCGGCTGGATCCCCTGGACGACGCCCGCCTCGGCGTCGTCGCCTGCGTCCCCGGCGTCGTCGGCTCGCGCCGGTCCGGAGAGCGCGAGCGCCACGGCGAGCGCGGCGAGCGGCGCTGCCCGCCGGATCACTTGAGCTCCGCCCCCACGGCCTGTTCGAGCGCGTACAGCGCGCCCCAGTAGCTCGCGAGGTCCTGCAGGTACTCCTCGTTGGTGGCGATGTACGTGCGCTCGGCGTCGAGGAAGTCCATCAGCGTCGCCGTGCCGCCGCGGAACTGGAGATCGACGATGTCGCGCGCGCGCTTGGCGCGGTCCAGGATGAGGGTCTCCATGCGCTGGACCTGATCGCGAGCCGCGACCCACGTCGCCCAGGCAGCCGCCACGTCGCTCACCACCTGGGCCAGCGCCTTCTCGCGCGACACGGTCGCCGTCGCGACGTCGGCCTCGGCCCGGCGGACCTCGCCCTGCTTCTGGTAGAAGACGGGGAGGTTGAACGACAGGCCGAGGGTCACGGTGGGTGGCTGGACAGCGTCGGGGCCGGTGCCGTATTGCGTGTAGTTTGCAAAGAGGCCGACGTCCGGGAAACGCTGCCGCCTGGCGAGGGCGAGCGAGTGCTCGGCGGACTCCCTCGTGTAGCCCCACGCGCGCAGATCGGCGCGAGTGGAGACGGCGATCGCGACGAGCGAGGCCTCGCTCGCGGCCTGCAGCGAGGCGGGGATGCGAAACTTGAGCAGCGTGCGCTCGACGTCGAAGTCGGGCACCGTCCCGCGAACGCCGAGCAAGAAGGCGATCCCGGCCTGCGCCTGCCGGACGGCGAGCTTCGCCTGGTCGACGGACTGATCGGCCTCGAGCTTCTGCACCTCGATGCGCGCGAGATCGCCCTCGTTGATGACGCTCGGGTAGCGCAGCTTGTTGAGGTCGAGCGACTGGGTCATCGCCTTCTGCACCTCCAGGGAGAAGTCTTGCGACGCCTTCGCGACGACGAGCTGCGCGTACTGCTGCTTGACCTGCGCGCCCACCAGCCGCTCCGCGTCGACGCGCCCGAGTCGCGCGGCCGCGAGCGCCGCGCGCGCCGACGACGCGCGCAGCCCGCGCTTGCCCGTCAGCGTGTCGAAGAGCGCGCCGTTGTCCGAGACCTGGACGGTCAAGGTCCAGCTCTGGCAGCCCACGCAGCCCGCGGGCGGGCTGTAGTCGATGGCGGCGCCGGCGCCGACGGAGACGTTGGGGTTGGCGACGGCGCGCGCCGCGAGCACGTCGCCCTCGGCCCGCGTGACCTGGGCGTCCGCGAGGAGAAGATCGAGGCCGCGCGTCTTGAAGGTGCGCATCGCCTCGTCGAGCGTGAGCGTCGCGGGGAGCGCGACGTCTTCGGCCGCCGCGGCGCGCGGGGCGTCGTCGGCCAGCGCCGGCGAGGCGACGGCGAGCCCGGCGAGGGCGCTGGTCCATGCGAGGGCTCCGAGGAGACGATTCATGAAAGCTCCGCTCCGATGGCTCGTTCGAGCTGAAAGACCGCGGTCCAGAAGTCGGCGACGTGCTGCAGGTACTCGAGCTCGACGGCGGCGTACGTGCGCTGCGCGTCGAGCCAGTCGGTGAGCTTGGCCGAGCCCGCGTCGAACTGCTTCTGCAGGATGTCCCGCTGGATCTTGGCCGCGTCGAGCAGCCCGCCGCCGAGCATGCGCTCGACCTGCGCCCGGGCGGCGTTCACCGCCGCGAAGGCGCTCGTGACGTCCTGCACGATCGATACCTCGGCGCGGCGCGCGAGGAGCGTCCGCGTCGAGACGTCGGCCTCGGCGCGCCGCACCTCCCCTTGCCTCTGGTAGAGCAGCGGCAGATCGAAGGCGACGAAGCCGCCCACGGTCGGCGGCGCGAGGACGGCCGGTCCGACGCCGCCGGACCAGTTGCCGAACGCGCCGAGCACGACCTCGGGGAAGACGCGGCGCTTCTCGAGCGAGAGCGTGGCGCTCGCGCTCGCGGCGCTGCTCCTGGACTCGGCGAGCTCGGGCCGATGCTGCAACGCGAACGCAACGAGCGAGGCCTCGGTCGCGTTGGCGATGCCCGACGGCACCTTGTACGCGAGCACGGTGCGATCGACGTCGAAGTCCGGGATCGGGCCGCGCACGCCCATGAGCAACGCGAGCGCGACTTGCGCCAGCCTCGCCCCCGAGACCGCGGAGGTGGCCGCCTGGTCGGCCTCCAGCTTCTGGACCTCGACGCGCGCGAGCGCCCCGTCGTCCATGACGCCCGGGTGACGGAGGCGCGCGATCTCCGCGCCCTTCCCGAGCCACTCGACTTGCTGCTTGGTGAAGTCCACCTGCAAGTGCGTGAACGCGACCTGCACGTAGGCCTGCTTGACGAGCGCCTCGAGCTCGAGCTCGACCGAGGCGCGGTGGCCGCGCGCAGCATCGAGCGCGGCGCTCGCCGCCCGACCGCGCAGGCTGCGCTTGCCCGTGAGCACGTCGAAGATCGCGCCGTTGTCGTCCAGGCTCCCCGAGAGGGCGTACGCAGGCTCGTCGGGGCGCAGGTTGAACGAACGGCTCCCGGCAACCGACACACCTGGATTGGCCACGTGGGCCATCGCGGCGACGTCGCCCTCCGAGCGGAGCGTGGCGGCGTCCGCGAGCAGCCTGTCGAAGCCGTGCTCGCGGAACAACCGGATGGCCTCCGGGAGGGTCACGAGCGACGGCAGTGTCGTCGGGCGCTCCGCGACCTTCTCGAGCGCGGCGCCTGAATCGCCGTCTGCGCGCGCGCCCCCAGCCACGGCCAGGAGGGCCGCCGAGACGACGGGAACGAACCAGATGCTCACACGCCGCACGGGCAGCACGGCCGCACGTTAGCAACAAGCGCGCCGCCCGGCGCGTCAGTTCTTCTGGGGCCAGTGCCGGCACACCGGCTTGACCGGGCAGCCTTCGCAGCGGACCGGGTCTCTGCGCGACGGGCATCGCCGGAGCATGCCCATGTGGCAGAGGGAGAAGTCGTACTTCACGGGATCGCCGGCATCGAGCTCGGCGAGCGCGGCGGTGATTTCTGTCGCGGTCCGCCAGGACACGTCGTCCCGCTTCGTCAACCCGAGGTTGCGCGCCAGCTTGTGGATGTGCGTGTCGACCGGGATGACGAGCGCGCTCGATGGCACGTCCCACAGCCCGAGGTCGATGCCGTCCGCGGGTCGCACCATCCAGCGCACGTAGAGCAGCAACCTCTTCACCGCGCTGCCCGCGCGCGGGTCGGGCAGCATGTGGGAGGGGCCGCGCCGCGCCCCGCCGCGTCGCAGGTTGCTCGCCTCGCGGAGCTGGTCGCAGAACCGCGCGAGCGACTCGCGCGTGTCGCCTCCAGTCTCGCGGTGGAGCGAGGCGAAGAGCTCGCCCAGCGATCCGTGCGCCGACTGCAGGCGCGCCGCTCCGGCCATCAAGCGAGCGAGGTCCTCGCCTCGATACACGCGGTGGCGAAACCCGCGCAGCGCGGCCACGACGGCCGCTTCGTCGCGCGCGGCGAGGTGCGGCGACGGTCCGACGCGAGCGAGGAGCTCCTCGAGCTTGTTGCGGATGGTCTTCACGTTGCCGAACGCCATCGACGCGGCGATCAGGCCGACCAGCTCGCGGTCGAGCGGGTGCGCGTACCGGTGGACGATGCCGACGGGGTCGGCGTCGCGGCGCGCGGGGAGATCGCAGCTCTCGCGGACGCCGTCGAGGGCTTGCTTGAGTCGTACGCGGCTCGCCATCCCCGGAGCTTAGCTCGTGCTATGACGGCGGCGATGGAAGGCGATCGCCTCAAACCTCTCGACGAGTTCACCGTCGTCGACCTCGAGGCCCTCCGGCTGCTGCTCCGCGGCGACTCCGTCATCGACTGGCACCGCCTCAACTTCGCCGACCAGGAGGAGGCTCGGCAGTTCCTGCGGGCCCAGGAGTTCCGCCCCGAGGAGCCTGCCGATCGCAAGAGCATGGACCTCATCAAGCAGGAGGCCATCGGCTACCTGCGGCGGCACTTCGAGTTCCCGATCCCCAAGCCGATCGAGCAAGCCTCCGTGGAGGAGCTGCTCATGGTCGCGACGGGCCGCGGCCACCGGCAGACGTGCGCATGCACGATCCTCAAGTGCATGCACATCATCCACCACCTCGAGGGCCGCGAGCTGCTCTTCATGCTGCCCCTCTCCGACCAGGAGGTGTTCCACATGGTCGAGGAGAAGGTCTACCGCGTCATCGGCGGCATGCTCGCGCACGGGTTTCCCATCCTCGAGTTCGTCGGCGGGCGCAAGAACAAGGACTCGCTCTACACGAAGCTGCTCTCGAAGCAGGAGACGATCGCGGCGCAGGTCTACGACAAGCTGCGTTTCCGGATCGTGACGCGCAACTACGACGACGTCTTCCCGGTCATCCAGTACCTGACGACGCACCTCTTCCCGTTCAACTACGTCATCCCGGGCCAGAGCACGAACTCGATGTTCCAGTTCCGGCGCTACGCCTTGCGCCAGCCGCACCTGGCCGAGCTCCTGCCGGACATGCAGGGCAAGCAGAACGACGAGCTCACGCCGAACGACAACTCCTTCAGCGCGAACAGCTACCGCGTCGTGCACTTCGTGGTCGACATGCCGGTGCGCCTGCCGCCCAAGCTGCTCGATCGGGCCCCCGTGGGAGCGTGGCAGCTCGCGCCGATCGTCTTCGTGATCTGCGAGTTCCAGATCATCGACCGCGACACCGATCTCCACAACGAGCAGGGAGACGCGTCGCACGCGAAATACAAGGAGCGCCAGAAGCGCGCCGTGATGCGCCGCCTGCAGATGGGCACGACGCGCGAGCCGAAGATCGTGCTGCGCGAGGACCGCGAGCAGGCGGCCGCCGCACTCCCCCGTGCGGTCCCACCGCCCCGCGCGGCCCCGCCCCCGCCGTCGACCCCTCGACCGCCGGCGAGCAAGCGCCAGCCCTCCAAGCCGCCGCCCTCGCGCCGGCCGCCGCGCCGCTGAGCGCGCTCGGCGCCGGTCAGGAGGCGATGGCGCGGTAGATGAGGGGGAACAGCAACAGGACGAGGAGCAGCACGAACGCGGCCACGACGACGCCGACCCCGAGCGCGACCTTGCCGACGTCGTAGGCGCTGGTTGCGGCTTCGTGCGCCGCGACCTGCTTCGCCGTCGACTGCGCCCGCTCGTCGAGCCGCGCGATCTCGGCGCGCGCCGTGCCGAGATCGGCCGTGCTCGCGTCGGCGAGCATCGCGCGGCCGAGCGCGACGAGGGCCGCTCGCAGCTGGCGGCGAGCCTCCTCCACGCCGTCGCCGCGCGTGCCGGCCTGCCGAGCGAAGCGAGCCTCCACGGCCGTGCGCTCGGCGCGGAGAGCGTCCACCTTCGCCTGCGCCGCGCGCGTGACCTGCTGCGCGAGCGCGACCTTGCCGGTCGCCTCGGCGAGCTTCGCCTCCTTCGCGGCGAGCTCGGCCGCCAGCGAGCTGCGCTCGGCGGCACGCGCGCCAGGCTCGAGCGCGCCGGCGTTGCGGATCTCGATGTCCAGCCGCTTGACCTTGGCTTCGGCTCGCTTGCGATCCTCGTCCGCCGCCTGGCACAGCGCGACGAGGCGCCCCTGCTCCTGGCTGACGCGCGCGAGATCGCCCTCCGCCCCTCCGAGGCGTTCGTCCACCACGGCCAGCTCGGCCTTGTAGGCATCCATCGCGCCCGCGAGGGCGCCGTCTCGCCCGCGCAGGACCTGCTCGGCGGCGACGACCTGCTCGAGCCCGCGGCCGCCGTTTCGCTCGAGCACCTCGCGCGCCCGCTCGCCGAACGCGACCCAACCATCCTCCGCGCGCCGGGCGCAGGCTTCCGCCTCGACGCGCTTCTGAGCGAGGAGGCGCTGGAGCTCCCTTCGGCGAGACAGGACGCGGTACGCGTAGAGCGGTGCCAGCCACACGGCGTTCGGAGGCGGGCCGTAGTCTGCCAGCGCCCTCGCCTCGAACGGATCGACGGCGGGCTTGGGGCTCGTGGAAGGTCGCGCCTCCACGGGCTGCGGGTGCACCGAGACCGCGGGCGGCGCGGGCTCCTGCGCGAGCGACCGTTGCGAGAGCGGCGCCGGGAGCGAGCCTCCGCTGGTGTCGAGCTCGAGGGCGGGCCCCGCGCTCAGATCGTCGTCGAACGGATCTGGCGCGTCCGCGGAGAGCGGCGCAGGCGTCGACGGCGGCGGCCTCGCCGGCGGCGGCTGGAGTCCCACGGCGCCCAAGTCGAGCTGCAAATCGAAGTCTCCGCCGCTGGCGGGCGACGGCGCCTTCGGGGGAACGCCCGCCGGACTTGGCCGCGACGGCGCCGGCTTGGGCACGACGAGATCGGGCACCTCGAGCACGGGTGGAGCGGCCAGCGGCGACCACCGCGGCGGCACGACGGCCTCGGCAGGAGCCTCCGCGGCGTCCGGCGGATCGGTCGTGCGGAGGTCGCGCGCCTGCTTTCCGCAGCGCGGACAGGGCCCGTCGACGCGGGCGTACTGCACCTGGGCGTGGCACCAGGGGCACTCGGCCATGGGGCCACCTTATCACAGACAAAGACCACAAAAAGTCCGCCGAACGGCGCTTTCCGGCGCTATCCCTAACGCATGCGCCTTTTCACAGGCAGGGTCAGTCCCATCGCCCAAGAGGTCGTCAAAACCCTGATCAGCGCCGGCGACATCGAGGCCGAGCGCCCCAACGAGGTCGTGCTGGACGTGGAGGCCGTGCTCCGCAACTACCTGCAGACCGAAAAGGACGTGAACGAGAAGGCCCGCGAGCTGCTCGACCGCACCGGCCGAGGGAGCTCCGAGTTCAACCGTGTGCGCGCGCAGATCGCCGACAGCAAGGGCATCAAGGTCGGCGACGAGACGCTCGACTACCTGCTCGATCAGGTCGTCGAGATGTTCCACAACTCGAACAACGTCGACGAGATCTATCCGCAGGACGTCGAGCTGCGCCGCAAGATGTCGCCCGTGTTCAAGAAGCACATGATGGAGGACGAGCAGCTCGACGCCGAGGTGCGCGCCAACCTCAGGCACGTCAAGGAAGGCTCGCGCGAATGGGACATCGAGTACGGCCGGATGGTCGAGATCCTCAAGCGCAAGAAGGGGCTGGCGTGAGCCACCCGACGGCGGCGGTCAGAGGCTGAATGCGCAGCATGACCGGCTTCGGTGCCGGGGAGCACCTGATGGCAGGCGGCAAGCCGCCGGCCAGGATCTCCGTCGAGCTGCGGGCGGTCAACCATCGGTTCCTCGACGTGCGAGTGCGCGCGCCGCGCGAGCTCGCGGACCTGGTCGTCCAGGCCGAGGTCCTCTGCCGCGAGCGCTTCTCGCGCGGCCGCTTCGACGTCGTCTTGCGGACCGAGGGTCTCTCGCTCGTCGCGCCCGCGCTCGACGTGGAGCGCGCGCGCGGAGCGTACAAGCAGCTCTGCGCGCTGCGCGACGAGATCGCCCCCAACGAGACGGTGCCGCTGTCTCTGTTGGCCGTGGTGCCGGATCTGTTCCGGCAGGGCGAGGCGACCGGCGCGGACGTGCATCAGGCTCTGGGCGCCGCGTTCCGCGCCGCGGCCGACGACCTCGACACGATGCGCGCGCGCGAGGGCCTCGCCCTCGAGAAGGACATGCGCGATCATCTCACCCGGATCGTCGCGGTCACCGGAGCCATCGCCGCCCGGGCGCCCGAGGCGCTCGAAGCCGCCCGCCGCCGCCTCGTCGAGCGCGTGGACCGCTTGCGCACCTCCGCCGAGGGGGTCGACCCGACGCGGCTGGAGCTCGAGCTCGCCATCCTCGCGGACCGGAGCGACGTCGCCGAGGAGGTCGCACGCCTGCGGAGCCACGCCGAGCAGCTCGAGTCGCTCCTCGGGGCGGAGGGGCCGGTCGGCCGGCGCATCGATTTCTTGCTGCAGGAGATGGTGCGGGAGGTGAACACGCTCGGCAGCAAGAGCGCCGACGTCCCCATCGCCCGGGCGGTCGTCGAGCTCAAGGCCGAGATCGAGCGCATGCGGGAGCAAGTGCAGAATGTGGAGTAGGCGACACGAGGTGCTTCGCGCCGGGCGCGCGGTGATTTAGAGTCGCGTCGTGCGGCTCGACTTCTTGCTCCTCATCCTCTCGTCGCCGAGCGGCGCCGGCAAGACCACGCTCACCCGCCGCCTGCTCGCGGCCTTCCCCGACCTGCGCTTCTCCGTCTCGCACACGACGCGCAAGCCGCGTCCGAACGAGGTCGACGGCAGGGACTACCACTTCGTCGACCGCGCGGCGTTCGAAGCGCTCGTCGCCGAGGGGGCGTTCATGGAGTGGGCCGAGGTGCACGGCAACCTCTACGGCACCTCTCTCGCCGAGGTGGAGCGCGCGCGCGCCGACGCGACGTGCGGCGGCGTGCTCTTCGACATCGACTACCAGGGCGCGCGGCAGATCCGCGCGAAGGTGCCGGACGTGATCGGCGTCTTCATCCTGCCGCCGTCGATGGACGAGCTGCTCAAGCGGCTCCGCGGGCGCGCGAGCGACAGCGAGGAGGTCGTGAATCGCCGCTTCGATGTGGCCCGCAAGGAGATCGAGCATTACGCTCTTTTCGACTACGTCGTCGTCAACGACGACCTTTCGCGCGCAGCTGAGGCGCTCTACGGAATCGTTCGGGCGGAGCGATCGAAGCGGGCGCGCGTCGCCCCAGTCGCGGAACAGCTTCTCCGTCACGGAACAATCAACAGCAAGGGATGACCATGGGCAACGTGCTCGCAGTGCTCGGGGGCAGCGGCCTCTACGAGCTGCCTGGCCTGCAGAACATCGAGGAGATTGCCGTCGAGACGCCCTACGGTGCCCCGAGCGACAAAATCGTGCGCGGCGTCCTGGATGAGACGACCCTCCTCTTTCTGCCGCGCCACGGGCGGGGCCATCGCATCCCGCCGCACGGCATCAACTACCGAGCCAACGTCTGCGCGTTGAAGAAGCTCGGCGCCACGCACCTCATCAGCGTGAGCGCGGTCGGCTCGATGAAGGAGGAGATCGAGCCGGGCCACTTCGTCATCGTCGACCAGTACATCGACCTGACCAGGCAGCGCAGCGGCACGTTCTTCGACGACATCGTCGCGCACGTCAGCTTCGCCGAGCCGGTCTGCAGCTCGCTCGCGAGCGCCCTCGGCGACGCCGCGACCAAGGTCCACGGCAAGGGCGAGCGCGGCGTGCACCGCAGCGGCACGTACGTCTGCATCGACGGGCCGCAGTTCTCGACGCGCGCCGAGAGCATGCGCTACCGCGGCTGGGGCGTGTCGGTCATCGGCATGACGTCGATGCCCGAGGCCAAGCTCGCGCGCGAGGCCGAGCTCCCCTTCGCGACGCTCGCGCTCGCTACCGACTACGACTGCTGGCACGTGAGCGAGGAGCACGTGACGGTCGAGGCGGTCCTCGCCGTCATGCGGGCCAACGTGGATACGGCCAGGCGCGCCATCGCCGCGCTCGCGTCGCACCTGCCCGACCCGACCAAGAGCGCCGCGCACGGAGCGCTCGCCGGTGCCGTGATGAGCGACCCCGCGCAGATCCCGACCGAGGCTCGGGCGCGCATCGGGTGGCTAATCCCCAAGCTTTCGTAGTACACAGCCGGGCCCTCCCCGGGCCCAGATGTTTTCCGTGGTGCACCAGAAAGACTCCGTCCTCGTCGTCGGCTCGTTGGCCTTCGACGATCTCGAAATGCCTACCGGCACGTTCTGCGACGTGCTCGGCGGGGCCGCGACCTACTCGTCCGTCGCCGCGTCGATGCTCTCGCCCGTCCGCCTCGTGGGCGTCGTCGGCGCGGACTTCGCCGAGGCGCACCTGCGCGCCCTGCGCCAGCGCGGCGTCGACACCGCCGGCGTCGAGCGGCTCCCCGGCCAGACCTTCCGCTGGCGCGGCCGCTACTCGGCCGACCTCGCGAGCCGCGAGACGCTCGATACCCAGCTCAACGTCTTCGCGGATTTCCGCCCGAAGATCCCGCAGCCGTACCGGCAGTCGCCCATCGTGCTGCTCGGCAACATCCACCCCAAGCTGCAGCTCGAGGTGCTCCAACAGGTCTCCAAGCCGAAGGTGATCATCGCCGACACGATGAACTTCTGGATCTCCGGCGAGCCCGCCGCGCTCGACGACGTGCTCAAGAAGGTCGACCTGCTCGTCATCAACGACGAGGAGGCGCGCCAGCTCGCGGGCACGCACAACATCGTCCGGGCGGCGCGCGTCATCCGCGCGCGCGGTCCGTCGCGCCTCATCATCAAACGCGGCGAGCACGGCGCGCTGCTCTTCGACGAACAGGGCACGTTCTTCGTCCCCGGCTATCCGCTCGAGGAGGTGCTCGATCCCACGGGCGCCGGCGACACGTTCGCGGGCGGCCTCGCCGGCTACCTCGCGAGCGTGGGCGAGGTGTCGCCCGGGACGCTGCGCAAGGGAATGTTCTTCGCGTCCGCGCTCGCGTCGTTCTGCGTCGAGGGCATCGGCCCGAAGAGGCTGCTCGCCGCCGAGCGACCGGACCTGATCGCGCGTCTGGAGGAGTTCACCAAGATGGTGGACTATGGTGGGACGCTCGGCTTCGCGGACTGAGCTCGCGCTCCAAGACAGCGTTCGCGATTTTGGACTATCGTTCTGGGGGAAGCGGAGGGATTGGTCTTAGATGAAAACCAGAGCGGTGCTTTCTCTCGTCTCGGCGGCATGCGTGGTGTCCGCCGGCGCGGCGGGGTTCTTGGCTTGCATCAGCGAGCACGTTCGTCCCGTCAGCGAGGCCGGCGCGAGCGCGGAGCCGTGCGACGGCGGCGGACCCGGCAACTTCCCGTCCTCGACCTGCGATCCCTCCGACAACAGCTGCCCGGCGCTGCCGACCACCTGCACGATCGACAAGACCAAATGCGGGGACCCGGCCACGTGCCTCCCCATGGCGGACAACACCGGCAAGACGGTCCTCGATTTCCGGCTCCGACGCCTCTTCATCACCGCGCCCGAGCACCTCGCGGTCAACATCATCCAGAACTCGGTCGTCGATCTCGGCGTCAACCTGGACGCGCCCACGTGCGGTGAGCTCGGGAACGGCGCGTTCAGCTGGTTGCTCCGCGCCGACACGGCCGCCGGCACCATCGTCACCGGCGGCGCGCCGCCGTCGCCCGATCCGTTCGGCGCCGGCTACTGCTTCTACAACCACACGCTCGCCTCCGCGGACGGCGGCAACAGCATCACGGTGAGTCCGGGTCAAGCCAAGGCGACCTTCGCCGACGGCGGCTTCGGGAGCGATCCGATCCCGCTGCTGAACGTTCCGATCTTCCTCAAGCCCGACGCCGGCGCCTCCGACCCGTCGAACGTCGTCATCCTCCCGCTCCGCAACGCGGTCCTCCACGACGCGACGATCTCCGCCGACGGGAACTGCATCGGCAGCTTCAACGGCAAGGCGCTCAACGGCACGTGCAACGTCGACGACCCTTCGTCCTGCAGCAAGTGGCACACCGCCGGTGCGATCGGCGCGTTCATCACCCTCGAGGACTCGGACAAGGTCTTCGTCACGCTGACCAGCGCCACCCTGTGCACGCTCCTCACTCAGTCGCCGCCCGATCCGGTCACCAAGGGCTGCGCCCGCGACGGCCAGGGCAACATCATCGCCAAGGGCGACTATTGCTCGACGACCGCGTCGCCTGGCGGCTGCCAGGACAGCTTCTGGCTCTCGGCGACGTTCGCGGGCGCCGCCGTCAAGATCAACGACGGCTCCGGGGATCCCACGTGTCAGTCCGTCGGCGACGGCGGCACGACCGACGCCGCCACCGACGCCCCCGTGGACGGCGGGCCCGGCTGATCGCGCGCTGCGTCATAGTCGCCTACCTGGAAAATCGGGCTTGTCGTGCGGTTCGGCCGTGGGCCGGTGTGCGGTTGTAGTGTAAACTTCAGCTTGGTTCTCAAAGGTGTCGAGGCCTGCGCGTCGGCGGGTCTTTCGGCGCCCTCGGAGGGTTCCATGCTTCGTTCTTTGTGGAAACGGCTCGGCGCCGTCGGCTTCGTCTTGGTGGTCTTGGCCTGCAGCAGCGGCGG
>DATIQP010000921.1:0-7207 GCA_035470765.1 Polyangiaceae bacterium
GCTGTTGGCCATCAGCGTGTCCTTGTACGGCGCGCCCTCCGCCACCATCAGCGGCGCGTACTTGACCGCGGCCGCCTTCAGCCCGGCGTCGGTCGGATCGCCGAGGAGCATGGTGCCGCGCTGCAGCAGCTGCTGGCCGGCTTGCTGTAGCTGCTGGAGCAGCATCGGATCGAGCGGCACCGTCGGGAGGATCTGCGTGAGGATCTGAGGCGAGGGGAACTGGAAGTTCGGGACGGGCAGCGTCGTCGGGAAAGACGGAAGCGCGGCGGTGGTGGGCGCGGCGGTGGTCGCGGGCGGCGGGGGTGCGGCCCCGGTCGGCGTGGCGGTCGTGGTCGCGGTCGCGGTGGGCGGCGGCGGCGCAGCGGTGGACGCAGCGGCGGTGGTCGCGGTGGGCTGAGCGTAGGCCGTGGCCGTGGGCGGCGGGTACGCGCCCGGCGGGGGCTGCGGGTTGTACGCCTGAGCCGACGTTGTGGGTTGCGGTGACTCCGCAGGTTGGTCTCGCTCGCAGCCGATCGCCGGACCGAGCAAGCCCATGCCGAAGAGCCAGAGGATCGAGAGGTGGGGCTTCGATGGCTTCATGCGCAAGTTCCTGGGAAGGTGGGCTCGAGCGTCCGGCAGTAATCGTTCGACGAGCGGAGCGGTGTGGGTATTCAGGCGCGAAGGCCGCAGGCCGCTACTGCCGCAGGAAGTGGAACGGTATGTCCACGGTGGTGGGACCGCTCGAGGGCGGGAAGGTCCAGCCGCGGACGGAGTTCTCGATGCACCTGCTCACGATGGGATCGTTGCCCTCGGCGCTCGCGCTCTGAACGCCGCCGCTGGCTGCGATGGTGAGGTGAACGCGGACGTTGACGTTGGACTCGGTGCCGCCGCCGCGCTCCCAGCACGTGCGCTTCACGCCGGCCGAGCGCTGCTGGACGACCCTCTCGATGGCTTCCTGGCTGAGCGCCGAACCGCCACCGCTGCCGGCGCTGCCCCCGCCGACCGACGGGCCCGTGCCGGGGCCGCCGAGGAGGGCCGCGATGCTCGGATCCACGGCCTTGCCCGTCGACGTGGTCGCAGGGGCTCCGCCGCCGGTGGGCGGACGCGCGCCGGCCGCCGGACGTCCGCCGGACGCCACCGCCGTCGGTGCGACGTTGGCCTCGGCGGCGGAGTTGGCCGCGGGGGTCGGGCCCGCAGGGGCCGTCGGCGCAGCGGCGGTCACGACGATGGTCGGCGCGGGGGCGGGCGGTGGCGGCTTGTTGAAGAAGACCGCGATTCCCGCCGTGACGCCGAAGGCTCCGAACGCGACCACCATGCCGAGGACGACCCAGTTCGGACCAGGGCGTTTGGTGGGGACCTCCGTGACGGTCGAGGAGATGTTCGGCGCGCCGAGCGGCGAGATGGGCGCGCTCGCGCCCGCGGCGGTGGTCGTGGGGGCGAACGGATCGATCGCGACGGCGGCCGGACGCTCCGACGACACCGGCGGCACGGCGAACGGATCGCGCACCGGCGCGGCCATGGGCTCGGGCTCGAGCTTCTCGGCGGTGGCGAGTCGCGAGGCGAGCGAGACCACGTTGCTCCGCGGCGGCGCGGGCGTCGCGGATCGGGCGGGCGCCGTCGGGTGGACGCTCGGCGTGCGGCGCGGCGGTGCCGTGTGGCGCGGCGGCTCGGGGGAAACGAGCGACGGGCGATCGGAGGTCATGCCCTCCTGGACGATCGCGAGCAGCTCGGGGACGGTCCTGAGCGGACGCCACTCCTCCATGCCCTCTTGCCAGACCAGCGACTCCTCGGTCACGGCGCCGGAGTGGGCCTTGCGCCGCAGCTCGGTGACGCGCACCGGCCCGACGGGGACGCCGTTGATCGCGACGTACCACTCGCTCGACGTAGAGATCTCGAGCAGCGCGAGGTCATCCTCTTTCTGGACGCTCCGCTGGAACGCGCCCGCGAGGGCGCTGTCGGGTCGCGAGGAGGAGCGGGCCGGCTTGGCGGCCGCGAAGCTCGTGGCGAGCGCCGGCTTCGCCGCTTGGGGACCGGGGCCTCCGGGCCGCGGCGCGCCGGGGGGCTGCAACGGTCCCATCCCGGCCATCTTCATCAGCGCGTTCACGTCCACGCCGACGCGTGTCGCCTCGTCGCCGCCGTCCGCCTGCGGAGGCGGGGGCTGGGGCGCTTGCGACGCCACGCTCGTCTCGGTGACCTCGGCCTTGACCTCGATGAGGTGCCCGCACTTGCGGCACTTCATTCGCACGGTCTTCCCCGCGACCTTCTCGTCGGCGATCTGATACTTCGCCTTGCACTGTTCGCAGAGGAATCTCATACGCGGGGGGGGAGGGTCGCTCCTCCGGAGCGATGTGCCGTTAGGATACCCAACATTCGTACGTCTTGGGACGACAAACGGCCTACAGCAGACCCAATAGGTGCTGCTTGATCTGCTCGCGGGTGGCCTCGTCCGGGGCGGCGCCCACGCTCCGCTCCCACACCTCCACCGCTTTGTTGCGGAAGCCGGCCTTTTCGTAGAGCACGGCCAGGTTCTTCAGCGCGGGGAAGCTCTTGGGGCTCAGCTCCACCGCCTTCTCGAGCTCCTGGATGCCCTCGTAGAGCTGGCCCTTCTTGCCGAAGAGGAGGCCGAGGTGGAAGCGGAGGCGGAAGGCGAGGGGGTCGATGGCGATGCCCCGCTGCATGTGAGCGATGGCGCCTTCCAGGTCGCCGGCCTGGTACGCCTCGATGCCCTGGGTCAGGGCGACGTTGGCAGCGGCGCCGTCGCCCGCCTCGTCCGCCGGCGCAGGTTTCTTGCGGCCCGCGGCGGCGGCGAGCGCCCGCTGCACCGAGGCGAGCACGTCGGAGAGGCGGAACGGCTTCTCGAGGTACTCCTCGATCCCGTAGTTTTGCCGCAGGTCCTCCGCGATGCGCCAGCCGCGGTACACCGCGCTGACCATGATGATGGGGATGGCGCCGTACTTCTCGCTGCCCTTGATCCGTCGCGCGATGTCGAAGCCGTGCAGCTCGGGGAGCATGGCGTCGAGGATGATCAGGTCGGGGAGGTGCTCCTTGACCATGCGCAGCGCCAGCAGGCCCCGGTCCGCCTCGAGGACGCGGAAGCCCTTGCCCTCGAGCAGCTTGCGTAGCAGCCTGCGGATGTCTGCCTCGTCGTCGACGACGAGGACCGTGCCGCTCGCGGCCGCGGCGCCGTGCGCCGGCTGGGCCGCTCTGAGTTGCTGCTGCAGCTCCTCGGGGAGGTGTGTCACCGACGAGACGTCGGAGCCGACGTGGCCGAACGCTTCGGTCGTGACCTCGACTTGTTCTGCCGATCGCATCGTCGCCGAGTCGACGATCGGCTCGGGCGGCTCGGACCGGTGCGGCGGCGCCTCGCCCCCGCCCTCACCGTCGCTCGTGAGGCCGAGCTTCTTGAGCGTCTCGCGAGGGACGTCGGGGGCGAGGTAGTACTTCTCGCCTTGGGCCTTCGCGTCGTAGGCGGCGGTGATGCTCCGCAGCAGGGGCGCAGAGAGCGCGACGTACGCATAGACCTTCTTGCCGGTCACGAACTCGAGCTCGTCGATGGCCTTCTTGTCGGCCGGGTTCGCCATCGCGACGAAGAGCTGGTCGTCCTTGACGACGATCGGCAAGAGCTTGTGGGTCTCGGCGACCTCGCGCGGCAAGAGCAGGTGGTCGACGTCGATGGCGACCTGCGACAGATCGATGCCCGGCAGCCCGTGTTGCTCGCTGAGCGCGCGCACCGCGTCGACCTCGCTCAGCACGCCCTGGTTGATCAGGCGCGAGGCGAGCGGCGTGCCGCTCGCATCCGGCGTGGCGAGCGCCGCGTCGAGCTCGGTCTGCGTGATGAGCTTGCGCTGGAGCAGGATGCGGCCGAGCGGCTGGGGCTTCTTCGGGTCGCTCATCGCTCGCCCTCCTTCATGCGGTCCAGCGCCCCTCGGGCGAACTCGGCGTAGCGCTGGCCCTCGATGGCCTTGCGCGCGCCCGCCATGAGCTCGCCGTAGAAGTGCAGGTTGTGCAACGACAAGAGCCGCAGGACGAGGATCTCTCCGGCGAGGTACAGGTGGCGGAGATAGGAGCGCGAGTAGCCGCGCGCGCAGCACTCGCAGCCGCACTCGGGGTCGATCGGAGCGTCGTCGCGCGCGTGCTTCGCGTTCTTGATGATGAGCTTTCCGTTGCGCGTGAGGGCCTGGCCGTTGCGGGCGTTGCGCGTCGGCAGCACGCAGTCGAACATGTCGACGCCGAGGCCCACCGCGACGAGCAGGTCTTCGGGCGTGCCGACGCCCATCAGGTAGCGCGGGCGCTCGGCGTCGAGGCGGTGCGCGACCTCCGCGATCGTGTCGACCATCTTCTCCTTCGCCTCGCCGACGGAGAAGCCGCCGAGCGCCAGGCCGTCGAAGCCGGGGTCCATCGCGGCGAGCTCTTCGGCGTGGGCGACGCGGAGGTCGGAGAAGCACGCCCCCTGCACGATGCCGAACAGCGCCTGGCGCGGCGGGCGCGGCGTCGCGAGGGCGCGCTTGGCCCAGCGCGTGGTCTGCTTGACTGCCGCCTCGACGACGTCGCGCGGCGAGTCGCCCGGCGGGCAGACGTCGAGCTGCATCTGGATGTCGGCGCCGAGCTTGCCCTGGACCTCGACGGCGATCTCCGGCGAGAGGAAGCGCCTCGAGCCGTCGAGGTGCGAGGTGAAGGTGAATCCGTCCTCGGCGGGAGCGACGAGCGGACCCTTCGACTGGGGAGACTTCCCCGAGCCGAGCGAGAAGGCCTGGAATCCGCCGGAGTCGGTGAGCATCGCGTGAGGCCACCTGGAGAAGCCGCGCAAGCCACCGTGCGCGGCGATGACGTCCTCTCCGGGGCGCAGCCACAGGTGGTAGGTGTTGCCGAGCATGATGCGCGCGCCCGTGCTCGCCACCTCGTCCGGCGAGAGGGCCTTGACCGAGGCCTGGGTGCCGACGGGCATGAACGTCGGCAGCTCCACGTCCGCGTGCGGCGTGCGCAGGGTGCTGCGCCGCGCGTGGCCGTCTGTGCAGAGTACACGGAACGCGAAACCGTCCGCTCGCGGTGTCACGCCTGCGGTCCTCGCTCGATGAGCATCGCGTCGCCGTACGAGTAGAAGCGGTAGCTCGCGTCGACGGCCGTGCGGTACGCCCCGAGGACGCGCTCGGTGCCGCCGAACGCGCACACGAGCGCGAGCAGCGTGGAGCGCGGCAGGTGGAAGTTGGTGAGCAGCCAGTCGACTGCTTGGAAACGATGGCCGGGCTGGATCAGGAGCGACGTGTCCCCGCTCATGGCGCGCACGGTTCCGCTCGCGTCGACGGCCGACTCGAGCGCGCGCACGACCGTCGTGCCCACGGCGACGACCTTCGACCCGCGCGCGCGCGCCCGCTCGATCGCCTGCGCGGTGGTGCGCGAGACCTCGAACTGTTCGCGGTGCATCTTGTGCTGGTCGAGGTCTTCGACCACGACCGGCTGGAACGTGCCGAGGCCGACGTGGAGCGTGACCGACACGACCTCGAGCCCGTGCACGGCGAGCCGGCCCAGGAGCCCGTGCGAGAGGTGAAGGCCGGCGGTCGGCGCGGCGATGGCGCCGTCGACGCGCGCGAAGACGGTCTGGTATCGGTCGGCGTCCTCGGGCTCGGCGTCGCGCTTGATGTACGGAGGCAGCGGCATGCGCCCGAACGTGCGGATCGCTTCCGCGACGGGGACGCGGCCCGACGTGTAGAGCGCGACCTCCAGCAACCCGTCTTCGTCGGAGCGGCCGAGCAAGCGCACGTGCAGACCCGCCGTCGACGGGACGTTGCGCGCCGAGTTGGGAACGACGCGCATGTCGATGCCGAAGCGCAGCGCCTTCGACGCCTTGCCGAGCGCGCGCCAGATCTGTGCGTCGCGCGGCTCGCCGTGGACCTCGATCGTCCGCGAGCCGACGTGCCGTACGAGGAAGACCTCGACGCGCCCACCGGTCTCCTTCTGCGCGATGAGGCGCGCGGGGACGACGCGCGTGTCGTTGAGCACGACGAGCGAGCCGGGCGGCAACAGGTCGGCGAGCTCGGACACCCTCCGATGGTCGGGCGCCTGGGCGCCTGCGAGGACCATGAGACGCGCCTGTTCTCGGTCCTCCGAAGGGAACTGAGCGACCCGCTCGGGCGGCAGGTCGTACTTCAGTAGATCGACGCGCATCGCAATCGACCATTTTCTCGCGCTCCTTACACGCTTGTCGAGGGGAATCGCGCGAGGCCTCGAGCTTCTTTTGGCGCAGCCCTTGGCGCGACGCCCGGCGGTCGCTCTCAGGCGGGCTTTTTCTCGCGCCCGGGCACGAGGGGCTCCAGGCCGGAGTTCGGCACCAGAGACTCACGGGCGCGAGTCACTTTTTGGCGGACGAACACCGCGACCGCGGGCGCCTCGCAGGGCTTCGGAACGAAGGCGACGGCTCCGCAATCGGCCCTCGCGAGCTGCCTCTCGCTCAGGTGGTAAGTCCCCGTCAACACGATGCGAATCTCGGGAAAGCGGGCGCGCACCTCTCGGGCGAGCTCGAGCCCGTTGCGGCGCGGGAGCATCAGCTCCACCACCATCAGGTCGATCGGAGCTGGGCTCCCCTCGAGGTGGGCCATGGCAGCGTCCGCGTCCTTCGCGGTCGTAGCCTCGATACCCTCCAATTCCAGGGCAATCGCGAGCTGGCGAGCCGAGCCCGCGTCCTCGTCGACCACCAGAACCCTGGGTCGATAGGCGCGATACCCGCCGCTTGCGGATGCTGGAGCCTCGTCGCCGCCTGGCTCGCACTCACCCAATCGGAAAGTGGACTTCAAACTTCGCCTCCAAGCCAAGGGTTGCGCTTAGCAACGAAGGTGCCATCCGGGCAAGCTCCGGGAATCCGCGTAGATACGCCCAATGGGGCACCGCTTTGCCTTTCAGGGGTGAAGCTCGACTTCACCGCCCCATCCCACAATTGAAATGTCGCTGGACGGGCGCTCCGTATCCTTGGGCGCCGCGGTCGCTCGGGACGAGCGCCTAGCGACTGTCGAAGACGATGCCGAGGCGGGTCATCTTGCGCCACAGCGTCGTGGGCGAGATCCCGAGGACATCGGCGGCCTGCTCCCGGCTGCCGCCGCAGTCCTGCAGGGCCGACTCGATGGCAACCTTCTCGGCGGAGTCCACCACGTCCGCGAGGGTGCGGCGGCCGTCGCTGCCGGAACGGGGCGGCGTGCTCGGGTAGGCCGAGAGAAGGTCGTCGGCGGTGATGACCCCG
>DATIQP010000922.1:0-3237 GCA_035470765.1 Polyangiaceae bacterium
GGTCATGGAGCAAGTTCTCGGCTCCGGGGGGCGCGCGGTCCGAATTGCCGGAGGTTTGGCCTTGGCAGGGGCGCTTTTGGGCCTCGTCTTCGCCGCCTACTCGACGAGCGACTACGCCGCCCACCTGGACAGGCAGGTCCACGCCATCCACTGTTCCTTCATCCCGGGCGCTGACGTCAGCTCGGACGAGGGCAACCCGTGCAAGGCGGCCCTCTTCAGCCCGTACTCCGCCGTCTTCCGGCAGAGCTACTGGGGCGGGATCCCCATCTCGCTGGCGGCCCTGGGGTCCTTCAGCTTCCTGCTGGGGCTGGGCCTGTACCTGCTGCTCGCGCCCGGCCGGGCCCCGAAGAGGGCTCTGCAGCTGCTCGGCGTGACCGGCTTCGTCCCGCTGGCCGCCTCGCTCGTCATGTTCACGATCTCGGCCACGCAATTACATGCATTCTGCAAGGTCTGCGTCGGCATCTACTTCTCGTCGGTGCTGGTGGCCGCCGCGGCGGTGATGGCGTGGCGCGCGCTCGCCGCCGAAGGGAAGGCGGGGGCGTCGAGGCCGCTCGGCAAGATGCCGCTGCTCGCGGGAGGCGTGGTCGCCTTCGGCTTTGCGTCCCTGCTGCCCGCGGCGGTCTACGCGGCCTCGCTGCCCGACTACAAGCCGTACCTGTCCAAGTGCGGCTCGCTCGCGCAGCCGAAGGAAGAGCACAACGCGTTGCTGAAGATCCCGACGCCCAGCCCGAAGCGGGAGGTGCTCCTCTTCGAGGATCCGCTCTGCCCGACGTGCAAGGCCTTCCACGAGCGTCTCGTCTCCGAGGGCATCTTCGATCACCTCGACGTGACGCTCGCGCTCTTCCCGCTCGACACCGACTGCAACTGGATGCTCGACCGCAGCCTGCACCCGGGCGCGTGCGTGCTCAGCAAGGCCGTGATCTGCGGCAAGGACCGGGCGCGCGCGGTCCTCGAGTGGGCGTTCGACAACCAGGAGGACCTGCGGCCGCTCGGCAAGCAGGGTGGTCCCGCGCTCAAGGACCGCATCGTTCGGCAGTTCGGCGCCGACATCGGCGCGTGCATCGACGACAAGGCGACGGCGACGCGGCTCAACCAGCACCTGCACTTCGCCTCGAACAACCACGTCCCGATCTCGACGCCGCAGATGTACATGGCGACGAGCGGCGGGCCGCCGCGCACGACCGGCACGACCAACGCCGCCCCGGGGCTGATGCGCGTGTGCGACGAGGACACCGACCTTGGCCTGAAGTACGCGATGGGCCAGCTCGCGCCGGAGGTGCTGCCGTGACCGACGACAAGAAGGGCATCGGCCACGACCCGACGCTGCCGGTGAGCGACCAGCCGTTCTCGGCGCGCGCGCAGCTCGCGCAGCCGCAGCACGCTCCGCAGGGCCCGGAGGAGGGCGACAAACCGGGGCCGTTCATCGTGGGAGCCGCCGCGTTCGGCGTCTTGCTCCTCGCCTTCTCGTTCTGGGTGCGCGGCTCGGTCCACGGCGCGGGCCAGCGGCTGGAGCACCCGCAGGCGGACCTGTCGCCCAAGGTCGCCGTCGCCGACAACAGCGAGGTCGGCTACTGCACGCCCGCGTTCAAGACCGTGCTGCAGCGCGTGCTCAACTCGTGCGGCCTCGTCGGCAGCGAGAGCCGCCGCGGGTGCCAGCCCGCCGACGTGAAGACGTTCGCGTCCATCAGCGACGAGGACTTCAACGCGCTGTTCACCCCGCTCAAGGACCGCGGCGCCGTCGTCCTCTTCGACGAGGGCAAGGACGACCTCGACGACAGCGCGAAGAAGCTGCTCGAGGAGAAGTGGGACGACCGGCGCGGCGCGCGGTACTTCTTCGTCGTCGCGCGCGCCAGCAAGACGGGCTCGGCCGACGCGAACCGCGCGCTGTCGCACCGGCGCGCCAACAGCGTCATGCTCGACCTGCAGAACGTCTTCCACGACCCGGACCTCGACAAGCAGGTCGGCCTGCTCTGGCTCGGCAACGAGTTCGCGCAGCTCGGGAAGGACTACTGCGACTGGCCGAGCTCGCGCGACGCCGAGCACAGCGGAGGCAAGCCGAAGGAGAAATGCACGCCCGAGACCGTCAACCGCAGCGCGTTCGTGTCATGGGTCGACTGCCGCTTGTGATCCTCTCGCTCGCGGCGCTCGCCTGCGACGAGCCGGGCAAGGCGAGCTCGAGCGGGCGCAGCGAGCAGGTCGTGGCGTCGTCCTCGAGCACCGCCGCGGTCGCGAGCGCGCCCGCCACGGCTTCTCACGCGGCCGCGCCGGCCGCGCCGCGCGGGCCGCTCTGTGACAAGGGCGATCGCGCGCTGAGCAAGGTCGCTCCCGTCTTCGTCAACGCTCAGGGCGAGCGCACCGAGCATTCCCGGGTGCCGCTCGAGGACAAGCACCTGCTCTGGGTGAATTTCTTCGCGGCGTGGTGCGGGCCCTGCAAGGAGGAGATCCCGCGCATCCAGCGCTTCGAGAAGCAGCTCCAGCAGGACGGCGTGCCGATCGAGGTCGCGTTCGTCTCCATCGACGACGACCTGCGCCAGCTCACGGGCTTCTACGCGCAGCAGCCGGCGGGAGGGCTCAAGAGCTCGTTCTGGCTCCCGGACGGCGCGACGCGCACCGCGTGGCTCTCCTCGCTCAAGATGAAGAGCGATCCGGAGCTGCCCGAGCACGCCATCGTCGACGGCAAGGGGCGCTCGAAGTGCTTCATCCAGGGCGCGCTCGAGGACGGCGACTACGCGCAGCTCCTCGCGTCGCTGCGATGATCCCTCCGATGCGCTAGCGTCTCGGGCGTGCGGGCGCACTCGGCACTCTCCGCTCTGGTGATCGCTGCCGGTCTCGCGTCGGCGCGGGCCGTGCGCGCCGACGAGGTGCCGTTCGATATCCGCGCGCCCGTGCGCGCCGGTTTCGCGTACACGGGGATCACGAGAGGGCCAGCCCTCGACTTCTCGTGGGGCGTCGAGGTCGAGCTGTGGCGCCTCACGCGGCGTCTGTCGCTGCACGCTTTGGTCGATTTCGACTCCGTCACGCGCCTCGATCTCCCCAGCGAGCAGGCGAACAGCAGCATCGGAGGAATGGGCGCCGGCGCAGGGCTGTTCTACCTCACCGACGGGGGCGTCGCGTTTGGCCTCGACGCGGTCGGCTACGCCACCTTCGACCAGCACGAATTCGTCGGAGGCGGCCTCGGCGCGCACGCCTACCTCTATCCGTTCTATCAGCGCGCCGAGGACTCGATCCGGCACCGCG
>DATIQP010000923.1:0-3739 GCA_035470765.1 Polyangiaceae bacterium
CCAGCCGCCGAGGTGCTCGATGCGGTCGGCGAGCGTGGACTGCTCGGCGACGAGCGCGTCGCTGGCGCCCTCGGTGGCGATGCGCCGCGAGACCTCCTCGTGGCGGTGCGTGGCATCCCTCCACTCCGCGAGGCCCTCCTCGACGATGGCCCTCGGCGACTTGCCGGCGTCGAGCTCCGGCTCCTGCGGGAGGTAGAGGACGCTCGCGTCGCGGGCGCGATCGACGGTCCCTTCGTCGGCCGGCTCGACGCCCGCGAGCACGCGCAACAGCGTCGACTTGCCCGTGCCGTTGATGCCGAGCAGGCCGACCCGCTCGCCACGCGCCACGGTGAGCGCCACGTCCGAGAAGAGCGTCCGCGAGCCGTAGGCCTTGGCGAGACGCCGCGCGCTGAGCACGGGCGGGGAGACGGTCATCGGTGGCGGATCGCCTCGTCGAAGATCTGCGCGTCGAAGACCGCGCCTCGCAGGCGCTTCGCCGTCTCGACGAAGAGCTTCTCCCACTCGGCCTTCTCGCTGGGCGACAGCGTGTAGTGCGTCATGCGGGCCTGCAATCGCCCGAGCGCCGCGTCGTCCTCGGCGCGGACCCGCAGCGTGAGCGCCTCGCCCGCCACGCGCCCCGTCTCGCCGATGACCGCCTTCGCGTCCGCGGGCGCGCTCTGGTAGCGAGCGGAGGAGAAGACCAGCGCGCCGATGCCGATGCCCGCCACGTCGTCGCCCAGCTGGTCGACGCGGCTCGCCCACTGCAGCTGCTCGGCGGCGAGCGGAGGCGCCGTGATGACGTCGATGCTGCCCGCCGTGAGGCCGGCGAGGATCTCGGGGACGGCCACCTGCCGCGGCGTGACGTCTCCGACGAGGGAGAAGACGACCGGAGCGATCGGGTCGCCGGGCAGGAAGAACGGGTGGCGGTGCCTGAGGTCCGCCGGCACGTGCACCTGAAAGCCCTTGCTCATCGAGTGCGCGCGGCCGATGTCGCCCCAGCCGAGCACCTTGAAGCCTTGCCTCTCGAAGGACGCGTCGAAGCGGGCGTGCATGTCGGTGCGCGCGGCGTCGAGCTTGTTCCATTCCCGGAACAACCCGGGCAGCTGGAGCACGAGCACCTGACGGTCGATCTCCCCGAGGCCCGCGCCGGCGAGGGTCGCGCCGTCGAGCTGGCCCGTGCGGATCTTGCCGACCATCGCGCGGTCGTCGCCCTGCTGGCCGTTCCAGAAGAACTGAAGCTCGACGGAGCCGCCGGAGCGCTCGGCCACGGCGCGCTTCCACACCTTGAAGACCTGACCCCAGGGCGAGTCGGGCGGCGCGAGCGTCCCGATCTTGAAGACCGCCGTGTCCGCGGCCGCCGTGGCGGCGAGCGAGACGATCAGCAGGCCCGTGAGCCATCGGCGCAACATCGGCCCATGGTATACGATGAAAATCGATGGAGCGCGTAGCCGAGGACGTGTTCACGACGGCGCGACCGCAGCGGTTCTGGGGCGTCGAGTGCGGGACGCGCATGACGATCGTGAAGCTTTCGGGCGGCGGGCTCTTCGTCCACTGCCCGGTCGCGCTCGACGCCGGGACGCGCGCTGCGGTCGAGGCGCTCGGGGAGGTGCGCGCCGTGGCCGCGTCGAGCCTCTACCACCACCTGTACGTCCAGCAGTGGATGGACGCCTACCCGCAGGCGCTCTTCTGCGCGTGCCCGGGCCTGCCGCGCAAGCGCGCGGACCTGAAGTTCGGCCACGTCCTGGGCGACGCGCCGCACCCGCTGTGGAAGGACGACCTCGATCAGGTGCCGTTCACGGCGCGCTTCGAGCGCGAGGTGGTCTTCTTCCACGCGAAGAGCCGGACCATGATCTGCGCCGACGCGCTGCTCAACCTGAGGCGCCACCCGTCGCGCACGTCTCGCGCGGCGGCGCTGCTGATGGGCAACCTCGCTCCTGGGAAGGGCTGGCTCGAGTACTGGGCCGTGCGCGACCGCAAGGCCGCGCGCCGCCAGGTCGATCGCATGCTCGACTGGGACATCGAGCGCATCGTCCTCGCGCACGGCACGCTCGTCGATCACGACGGCCGCGCGGTGCTCCGGGACGCGTACGCCTGGCTTTAGCGCTTCCTCGCCTTGACGTTTCTTCAAGGGCGCGAGCGGCGGCGCCGAGTATGCTGGGAGCTTCATGGCGCGCTTCGACGGTCCCATCCCGCCCGACGGCCCGCGCTTGCCCGCGGGGCGCGCGCGGCGGCTGCTCCGCCGGAGCTTCGCGCTCGCCGCGCCGGAGTGGAAGCCGCTCGGCCTCGGCGTCGTGTGCCTCGTCATCGCCAGCGCGACGATGCTCGCCTTCCCGCAGGCGATTCGCCTGCTCGTCGACGGCGCCCTCGCGAAGGGCTCGCGCCACGACATCGACCGCGCCGCCGTCTTCATGCTCGTGGTCGGCCTGATCGCGGCCGCCGCCTCGGCGACGCGCTACTTCCTGTTCATCGTCTCCGGAGAGCGCGTGGTCACGCGGCTGCGGGCGGACGTCTACGCCAGGCTCGTCGAGCAGGAGATCGCGTTCTTCGACGAGCACAAGACGGGCGACCTCTCGAGCCGCCTCGCGGCCGACACCGCCGTCCTCCAGACCGCCGTGAGCGCCAACCTGTCGATGCTCCTGCGCAACGCCGCCTCGGCGCTCGGCGGCTCGATCATGCTCCTCTTCACCTCGTGGCGCCTCACGCTCGTCATGGCGGCGGTCGTCCCGGCCGTCGCGCTCGGCGCCGTCGTCTTCGGCCGGCGCGTGCGGCGCTACTCGCGCGACGTGCAGGACGCGCTCGGCGCCGCCTCCTCGATCGGCGAGGAGAGCCTCGTCGGCATTCGCACCGTCCGCGTCTTCGCCGCGGAGAGCGCGGAGGTGGGCCGCTACCGCCACGCCGTCGGGCGCGCGTTCGAGCTCGCCAAGAAGCGGACGATGGTCACCGGCGCCTTCATGGCGGTCGGCATGGCGGCGTCCTTCGCGGCGATCGCCCTCGTCATGTGGTACGGCGGCCGGCTCGTCATGGACGGCGGCATCTCGGTGGGCCAGCTGACGTCGTTCCTGGTCTACACGATGCTCGTCGCGTTCTCGCTGGGCGCCCTCGGCGAGCTGTGGGCCGATTTCATGCGCGCGGCCGGCGCGGCCGAGCGCGTCTTCGAGATCGTCGACCGCGTCCCCTCGATCCCGAGCGACGCGGGCGGCGAGCGGATCGAGGGCCTGCGCGGGTCGATCGACCTCGACGCCGTCGAGTTCTCCTACCCCTCGCGGCCCGACGCCGCCGTCCTCCACGGGCTGGACCTGCACGTCGAGCCGGGCGAGGTCGTCGCCATCGTCGGCCGCTCGGGCGCGGGCAAGAGCACCATCGGCGCCCTGCTCTCGCGGCTGTACGACCCGGTGCGCGGGCGCGTGCGGCTCGACGGGCGCGACGTCCGCGAGCTCGATCCGAAGTGGCTGCGCCGGCAGGTCGGCGTCGTCGCCCAGGAGCCGCTGCTCTTCTCCACCACCATCGGCGACAACATCCGCTACGGCGCCCCGGAGGCCACGCAAGAGGAGGTCGAGCATGCCGCGCGCATCGCCAACGCGCACGACTTCATCGCGCGGTTCGGCGACGGGTATGCCACCGAGGTGGGCGAGCGCGGCGTGCAGCTCTCGGGCGGCCAGAAGCAGCGCATCGCCATCGCGCGGGCCGTGCTCAAGAACCCGAAGGTCCTCGTCCTCGACGAGGCCACGAGCGCGCTCGACGCCGAGAGCGAGCACCTGGT
>DATIQP010000924.1:0-9139 GCA_035470765.1 Polyangiaceae bacterium
ACGGTCATCTGCTCCGACAAGACCGGCACGCTCACGCAGAACGAGATGACGGTGCGCGAGGTCTTCGCGTCCGGCACGACGTACGACGTGACCGGCATCGGGTACGAGCCGAAGGGCGACATCGTCCAACCCGACGGCACGGTGGTGAAGGAGCCCGGCGGCACGCTGCGCGACCTGCTGGCGACCATCGCCCTCTGCAACAACGCCTCGCTGCAACGGAAGGAAGGCTCGTGGAAGGTCGTCGGCGACCCGACCGAGGGCGCGCTGCTCACGCTGGCGGCCAAGGGCGGAGCGCCGCGCGAGTCGGTGGCGAACGGCATCCAGGTGGTCAAGGAGCTCCCGTTCGACAGCGACCGCAAGCGCATGACGGTGCTGGCGCTCGACGAGCACGGCCGCCACATCGTCCACGCCAAGGGCAGCGCCGACATTCTCGTCAAGCTCTGCTCGAGCTACGCCACCGACGAGGGCACCTTCGACCTCGACGACAAGAAGCGCGACGAGCTGCTCGCCGAGACCGAGCGCATGAGCAGCGACTCGCTGCGCGTCCTCGGCGTGGCCCGGCGCGTGTTCCACGAGCACGCCCAGCCCGACGGCGAGCTCGAAGAGCAGCTCACGTTCCTCGGCCTCGTCGGCATGATCGATCCGCCGCGCGAGGGCGTGAAGGAGGCGGTGGCGGAGTGCGCTGCGGCGCAGGTGCGCGCCGTCATGATCACCGGCGATCACAAGGCGACGGCCATGGCCATCGCCAAGGAGCTCGGCCTGTGGGACGAGGGCGCCATCGCGCTCACGGGCAGCGAGATCGAGAAGCTCGACGACGCCGCCCTCGCCGCTCGCGTCGACAGCGTGCGCGTCTTCGCGCGCGTCACGGCCGAGCAGAAGCTCCGAATCGTCAAGGCGTTCAAGTCGCGCGGCCACGTGGTGGCGATGACGGGCGACGGCGTCAACGACGCGCCCGCCCTGCGGGAGGCCCACATCGGCGTCGCGATGGGCAAGGCCGGCACCGATGTCGCGCGCCAGGCGGCGGACATGGTCATCGCCGACGACAACTTCGCCACCATCGTCCACGCGGTGGCCGAGGGCCGCGCGATCTACCGCAACATCCAGAAGTTCATCTTCTTCTTGCTCTCGTCCAACGCCGGCCTGCTCGTCGCCGTCTTCGTCGCGTCGTTCCTCCCGAACGTCCCGCCGCTCACGCCGCTGATGATCCTCTGGATCAACCTCGTGACCAACGGGTTGCCGGCGCTCGCGCTCGGCGTCGACCCGCCCGACCCCACGCAGATGAGTGAGCCGCCGCGCAAGGCGACGACGGGCCTGCTCACCAAGCGGGAGTACCTCGGCATCTCGGCGGTGGGCGTCTGGATGGGCGGGTGCGCGCTCGCCTGCTACCTGTGGCCCTGGCCCGTCGACGCCGTCCCGGAGGGGGCCGCGGGGGCGCGGAGCATCGCGTTCTCGCTGCTCGCCATCTCGCCTCTCTTCCACGCCATCAACTGCCGGTCGGGCACGTCGTCGTTCCTGTCGCTCCGGCCCATCCTGCCGAGGGCGCTGGTCGTGGCGTGCCTCGTCAGCGCCGCGATCCACCTGGTCGCGGTCCTCGTGCCCGCGCTCCGCCCCGTCTTCCGGACGTTCCCGATGGGCACCTACGAGTGGGGCGTGCTGCTCGCGCTGTCGGCCTCGATCATCCCCGCCATCGAAACGTTGAAGCTCTTGCAGCGCAAGAACGTCATCGGTCGCGATTTGGGGCCCATGTCTCGGCGGGCCGGCTGACGATCATGTACAATGCTCCGTCGTGCGATCGCTCCTGTTTCCGGTTCTGACGTTCGCTGTGGCCTGCGGTGGAGGCGCCGGCTCTTCGGAGGGGGCGAAGAGCGCGAAGGGGCCGGGCGGCGGTGAAAGCGAGTCCATCGGCTCCCTCGTCTCGGCGCAGGGCGGGCTCCCGTCGCTCGGCGGCGGAGGCGGTGGTCACGGCGCCGACGGCTCGGGCGTTGCGGGGTCGCTGCGTGCCGACCTGATCGAGAAAGACTCGCCCGTGAAGCTCGACGGGGTCCTCAAGGAGTGGCCCGGTCTGGTCCTGGCTCGCACCGTCATCCGTGACGCGCCCGACGCGCCGACGTTCCGCTGCGCCGTCCAGTACGACGCGCAATCCGTGTACTTTGCAGGCGACGTGACCGGCGCCACGCTCCGGCACGCGCGCCGCTTCCGCGACGAGGAGGATCACGCCTCGCTCATCGTGGCGGCGCCCGGCTCGGCGCCCGTCGAAGTCTCGTTCTTCGCGGGCAAGCCCGGCGAGCTGGCGGGCGTGGTCAAGGCCGGCGGCCGCGACGTCCCGGGCGCGAAGATCGTCGAGGCCGAGAACGACAAGGGCTACACGTTCGAGGCCGTCGTGCCCTGGAGCGTCTTCGCGCCGCCGCTGGTGCGCGTGGGCCTGCGCGGCGTCGCCCGCTACTACGCCGCGGGCGGCTCGCCCGGCATCAAGAGCGTCGTCGCGACCGGCGACGGCGACGCGCGCTCGCCGCACGACATGCCCGCGCTGCCCACCGAGCCCGAGCAGTCGCTCATCGACTCGTTCCTCGGGCCCAAGAACCTGCTCGGCACCGCGCCGAAGTTCGAGCTGCTCGCCGACGTGGGCGGCGACGCCCTCAAGGAACGCATCGCCGTCTACGACCGCTACCTCACGGTCCTCGGCCCCGGCTATCGCGGCGGCAAGGAGTTCTTCTTCCGCGATCTCGGCGCCGACATCGTCAAGCTCGAGGCGCGCGACGTGACCGGCCGGGGCAAGCAGGACCTCGTCGTGCGGCGGCAGTTCGGCGGGGCCGACACGCGCGAGTGGATCGACGTGCTGGCGTTCTTGACCGACGAGCCGACGACGGTCTTCTCGCACGAGATCAGCATCTCGCAGGGGCCGAACCGCGTCACCAACGCGGTGCACGTCGGCAGCCGCGAGATCGACGTCACCTACGATCCGGCGGTTGGATGGGACGCCACGAGCTACAAGCAGCCCTACGCCAACGACACCGAGCAGATCATCCTGCCCTGGGGCGCCGTGAAATCGCAGACGTACAAGTTCGACGGCAGCAAGTTCGTCAAGGCGAGCGAGGTCGCGCAGAAGCCCACCGGTCCGGCTCCTCAGGCGACGCAGGTCGTCGTCTCCCACTCGACCACCACGTTCACGCGGCCGCCGGAGCCGCCCACGCCGGAGCAGCACGCAGGCGGCGATCTCTCGCACCAGCTGCTCGATCACTTCCGCGCCGACCGCGGCATCGCTGCGTCCGTCCGGCCGAAGTTCGACTCGCAGGTCCACGTCGACGGCGACGCGCGCCCGGAGCGTGTCGTGCTGCTGGGCCGCGACCTGGTCGTCTTCGGCCCCGGCTTCAAGGGCGGCAACGCCTACGCCTACATCACGCTCTCGCAGTTCGCCGACGCGGCCGACATCGAGGAGATTACCGCTCGCGATCTCACCGGCGACGGCGCGGCCGACCTCGTCGTGCGGGGCGTGCGCCGCGTCACGGCGCAGGGAGCCGGCGCCATCGAGATGCACTGCCTGTTCGTCTACCAAGTGAGAAACGAGGTCATCACCCGCGTCTTCGGCATCGAGACCGCGCGAGGCCAGGGCAACAAGCGCATCCAGGGCCTGGTGCAGTTCGTCCCGGCCGGCGGGGGCAAGTCGTTCGAGATCGACGTCCGCCCCGGCCGCGCACAAGGCTGGACCGAGAAGACGTATCCGTTCGGGCAGGACCGGCCCGGCGGCGCGCTCGAGCCGCTGCTGCTCCCGTGGGGCGGCGTCGATCACCTGCGCTACGCGTTCAACGGCACCGCGTTCGCGCAGGTCCCTTGACCTAGCGCTTCTTCTCGAACGGGTCCGGCCCGAGGCCCGTGATGTCGGTCCCGCCGCCGCCCGGCTTCGTGCTGCGCGGCGGAGGGGGTCGCGTGCCCGGCAGAGGCGCGAGCGCGATCAGCTTCGTGTCGTCCTTGTCCGTGACCACGACGGTCTGCGTCGTGTAACCGGCGCGCGACACGACGAGCGTCTTCGTGTCGCCGGGCTTGAGCCTGAGCAGGACGGGCTGCTTCTGCTCCTTGCCGTCCATCATGATCTTCGCGTCCCCCGGTTGAGTCGCGACGGCGACGGGCTTCTCCCCTTCTGTCGGGGGTGGGGTCGTCGACGCGGGCGGGGGAGGGGAGACGGCGACGGATGCCGACGGAGGAGCGGGAGGCGTGTCGGTCTTGGCGTTCGTCTTGTTGCCGAAGGCGAAGATCGCGACGACGATGAGGATCGCGGTCGCGACGCCGGCGATGCCGGCCACGAGCGGCCAGCGTGATCTGTGACGTGCTTGGCGTGGCGAGCCTGGAACGGGCGGCGGCATCACGCTCGAGCGGAAGTAGTCCGCGGGGACGTTGAAGCCTCCCGAGCGCGCCATCATCTCGTTCACCGCGTCGGGCATCTGCCCCTTCTCGAGCTTCTCGAGATCGGCGACGAGCGCGTCCATCGACGGGTAGCGCTGCTCGATCTTCTTGGAGAGGCACTTGAGGACGACCGCGTCGAGGCCCGGCGGGATCTCCTGCGGCGCGGGCACGAGCGCACGCATCGGCACGGGGGCCTTGTACATGTGCATCGTGAGGATGCCCATGAAGTTCTCGGCGTCGAACGGCACCTTCCCGGCGGCCATCTCGTACAGGATGACGCCGAGCGAGTAGATGTCCGTCGCCGACGTGACCGTGGCGCCCGCGGCCTGCTCCGGCGACATGTAGTGCGGCGTGCCGAAGACGCTGCCGGCGCGCGTGAGGCGAGAGGCATCCCCGCCCTGCACCTTCGCGATGCCGAAGTCGAGGATCTTGGCGAAGTCCTTCTCGGTGCCGCGATCGATGAGCATCACGTTGTCGGGCTTGAGATCGCGGTGGATGATGCCGGACGTGTGCGCGGCGCTCAGACCCTGGGCGATCTGCTTGGCGATGTAGAGCAGCCGGGCGATCGGCAGCGGCTTCGCTTCTTCCATCACCCTGCCGAGGCTCTTGCCGGCCAGGTACTCCATGACGAAGTACGTCGCGCCGTCCGGCAGGACGCCGAAGTCGGAGATGTCGATGATGTGCGGGTTGCCGATCGCCGAGGCCGCGCGCGCCTCCTGCAAGAAGCGCTCGGTCACTTCCTTGTCTCGCGCCATGTCGCCGCGGAGCACCTTGATGGCGACCTTCTTGTCGATCATCTTGTGCTTGCCGCGGTAGACGATGCCCATGCCTCCCTGGCCGAGCACCGCCTCGACGAGGTAGCGCCCGTCGATCGTCTTGCCGATGTAGGGATCCACGGCGGCCGCGGGCGGAGGGGACTGGGTCGACGCCTCGAGCTCGAGCGGCGATCGTGTGGGCTCGTCGGAATTCATGGCGAAGGAAGCTGCGGCACCTTGCAGCCTCCCCAATATAGCGCGCTCCGCGCCACGCTGCTCGTTTCTGCACCTCAGCAAAACCGAGGGGTTGTTCGATCGGTTTCTCCCCGCGCGTGCTAAGCACGACCGTAATGGAGTTCCCGCTCCGCCTGGCCCTGCGCTACCTCGGCTCGAAGAAGCGAGCCTCCGTGTCCGTCGGCACCGCGTTCGCCACCATCGGCGTGATGCTGGGCGTGGCCGCGCTCTCCATCGTCATGAGCGTCACGGGCGGCTTCCAGGAGCAGTTCCGGGAGAAGGTCCTCGGCGTCAACGCCCACGTGCTCGTGCTCAAGTACTCGATCGATTTTCGCGAGTACCGCGACGTCATGGGCAAGGTCGACGGGATGAGCGTCGAGTACCCGTGCATCCCGGCGCCGCACGCCCTCTGGCCTCTGCTCACGAAGATCTGCTCGAACACCGTGCACGTCACGGGGGTCGCGCCGTTCACCATCAACCCCATGATGGTGACCCACAACGAGCGCACCGCGACGGGCGTGCTGCTGAAGGGCGTCGACCCGGACCGGATGCCCCAGGTGCTCGATCTCCCGAAGCACATCTTGCCCGGCGGCAGCCTCGAGGGCCTGCGCCGCAAGGGCGCGAAGCCCCCCGAGCGACACGCCGAGAGCGGCCGCCCCTCGGCGACTCATTTCGACGAGGACGCCGGCCCTCCCGTGGAGCTGCCCGAGCACAGAGATGCCACCGAGTCCCACCACGACGAGATCGACGGCGGGCGCCGGTCGCTCTTCGCCGAGCTCGAGTCGGAGATGCGCGCCGACGCAGGGGCCCTGGGAGCCACGGACATGGACGCGGGCGCTCCCGTGGCCGAGGTCGGAGACGGGGGCGCGCTGGTCGGCTCGATCGTGCCGGACGGCGGCTACCAGAGCGTGCTTCCGCAGGACGACGTGCTGCCGGACGCCATCGACGCCGACCCCTGCAAGAACGCCGAGCAGGTCGCCCAGATGCCCGGCATCGTCCTCGGCAAGACCCTCGCGAAGCAGCTCGGGGTCGGCATCGGCGACTGCGTGCAGATCACGTCGCCGACCATCGGCGTCACCTTCGCCGCGCAGTCGCGGCCGCCCATCGCCAAGCAGTTCCGCGTCATCGCGATGTTCGAGGCCGGTTTCGACCAGTACGACAGCAAGCTCGCCTACACCGACCTCTACGAGGCCGAGGCCTTCTCCGACCAGGGCGACAGCGTCACCGGTGTCGAGATGAAGGTCGACGACATCGACCACACGCGCGAGGTTGTCGAGGAGGTCGACCGGCGCCTCTCGAACAGCGTCTATCACACCATCGACTGGATGGACCTCAACCGCGGCCTCTTCACCGCGCTGCTCATCCAGCAGATCGGCATGAGCGTGGTGCTGGCGCTGATCATCGTCGTCGCGGCGTTCACCGTCATCGCGACGCTGATCATGGTGGTGCTCGACAAGAAGAAGGAGATCGCCCTGCTCAAGGCGATAGGGATGAAGGACTCCGCCATCCTGAGAGTCTTCTTGTACCAGGGGGGGCTCATTGGCCTCGTCGGTACGAGCCTCGGCCTCGGCCTGGGCTACGCCTGCTGCAAGGGGCTGCTCGCCTACGGTTTCCCGCTCGATCCCAAGGTGTATTTCATCTCGCAGCTGCCCGTGGAGGTCCGGCTGAACGAGTTCTTGATCACCGGCCTCGTGTCGATCCTCATCTGCCTGCTCGCGACCATTTTCCCGGCGTACTACGCCGCGAGCCTCCGCCCCGCGGATGGGCTGCGCGCCGAATGAACGATTCTTTGGGCGCACGCCGATTGACCCAAAAGCTTCCCGACTGATAAGACCGAAAGCGCGGCCTCCTGATGCGTTGGATCGTCGAAGTTGGCTCCCTCGAAAAGTCCGATACGCAGTCGTATTGCGTCGAGGCGGAGTCTTGGCAAGGCGCGCTGCAAGCGGCGCGCCGCCTCCGCGGCGACGAAAGCCGGATGGCCGGCTTCTCCATCGACATCACCAACGACGGCTGCAAGGCGGTCGATCCGGCCAAGAAGATCCGCTACGACGTCAAACGCACGACCGAGGACACGCCGCTCACCCCCGGCGGTGAGGCGCCGCCGCAGTCCAGGCGCAAGATCTCCTCGCCGCCTCGCGCCGCGGCGCCCTCCGCTCCGAAGGTCGACGCGACGGTGAAGATGGAGGGCGTGCCCTCGAACGTCGAGCCGCCCCCGTCGTCACCGTCGGTGGCCAAGGCGGCTGCCGCGGCCCCCGCACCGGCCCCGGCCCCAGCGGCGGTTGCCCGGCCCGCTCCGGTCGCTGTCGTCCCGCCGATCGTCATCAAGCGCGAGCAAGCGCCGACGCCCGAGGTGCCGCTCACCTATCGCGAGTACGGCTTCGCGCTCCCGCCGGGGACGACCGAGGAGGCTGCGGTGCAGTCGCTGCGCGAGCAGCTCGCGCGCATCCAGAACGCGCTCGCCGGCGCGCCGCCGGGCAAGCTCGTCAACCTCGCCGCGTTCGACACCATCTTCCAGGGCCGCCCGCCTGTGCTGCCGCTCGCGACGCTCACGTGGAAGGACTGGAAGGCCGACGCGAGCGTCGCGTTCCCGCGGCGGGCCCGCCCCGTGCACGCCGCGCCGGCTCCCGCGCCCGTCGCTGCGCCGGCTCCTGTTCCTGCGCCGGCGCCCGTCGCTGCGCCGGCTCCCGTCGCTGAACCGGCTCCCGTTCCAGCGCCGGCTCCCGCGCCCGCGCCCGCGCCCGCCCCTGTGTCGCTCGAGTTCCCTTCGCCGGAGCCTGTCTCTCAGGCGCGCCCCATCGCCGCACCCGCAGCGCCGGCCGCGCCCGCCGTCAAGAAGCGCGTGCGCGGTGACGAGCTCATCAGCGTCCTCTTCGAGGCGATGCACGACCTCCACTTCCTGCGCGACTCGATCGAGGGCGGCGACTTTTGCCTCCACCTCGCCCTCGAGAAGCTCCCGAGCAAGCTCGGCGTCGTCTACCTCTACGACATCGACCGCCGCGAGTTCGTGATCGTGTGCGCGCAGGGGGAGGCGCCGGCCGGCCTGGTCGCCAAGCGCTTCGCGGAGACCGAGCCGGTCCTGTCGGCGGCGATGCGCAAGCGGCGAGCGATCCTGCTCTCGGCCGACGACGCGGCCACGGCCGACCACACGTCGCCGCTCGGCGGAGGCCAGAGCCTGGTGCTCGCTCCGGTCATGCAGGCGGGTCGCTTCCTCGGGGCCATCGAGCTCGTCGACCCGCACGACAGCGTCCCGTTCACCGAGCTCGACGCCAACGGCGTGACCTACATGGCCGAGCAGTACGCGGAGTTCGTGGCGGCGCGCGGCATCGTGCTCGATCGCGAGCGCTCGTCGCACCCGCCCGTCTTGCAGACGCCCTGAGCTTCGGCCGCTGAACCGGTATATCCTGCCGGCGCGTGGACTCGACGCGTCGCGACCGCCTGCTCTGGATCGTGCTCTTGCCGGCCGTTCTCGTCGCCGTCGGGGTGCTGGCGTACTTCAATTTTCGGACGACGCTCCAGCTCGACAAGCTCCGCCAGCAGTCGGTGCTCGAGAGCACGCTCGCGCTCGCCAACGAGAAGGCCGACCGCCTCGACAAGCGCATCATCACCGAAGACAACACCATCATCGCCATCGCGGACCCGGCCGCCCTCTCCGAGCTCACGGAGCGCTGGGTGCCGACGGCGCAGCGCGAGACGCCCACCGTCCGCGCCATCCTCATGCTCGACGAGGCGCACGACGTGCTCGCGTTCGCCTC
>DATIQP010000925.1:0-1667 GCA_035470765.1 Polyangiaceae bacterium
TGCGCGCCCCCGAGCGCCTCCGCGTCAGGCTGGCGGTGGGCGGCGCGCCGGGCTTCACGACGTACGACGACGCGCTGTCGGCGCCCGCGCGGGTGGCCCGCGTGGCCACGCGCGCGAGCGACCCGTTGCTCCTCTATTTCACGTCCGGCACGACCGCCAAGCCCAAGCTCGTCCTGCACACGCACGCGAGCTATCCGGTCGGCCACCTGTCGACCATGTACTGGATCGGCCTGCGCCAGGGCGACGTGCACGAGAACGTCAGCTCGCCGGGGTGGGCCAAGCACGCCTGGTCGAGCTTCTTCGCCCCTTGGAACGCGGAGGCGACGATCCTCGTGCACGACCACGCGCGCTTCTCGGCCAAGCGCACGCTCGAGGTGCTGCACGAGCACGCCGTGACCACGATGTGCGCGCCGCCCACGGTCTGGCGCATGCTCATCCTCGAGTCGCTCGGTGCCAGGCCGCCCGCCTTGCGCGAGCTCGTGAGCGCGGGCGAGCCGCTCAACCCCGAGGTGATCGAGACGGTGCGCGAGGCGTGGGGCATCACGATTCGCGACGGCTACGGCCAGACCGAGACGACCGCGCAGGTCGGCAACCCGCCGGGGCTGCCGGTCAAGCCCGGATCGATGGGAAAGCCGCTGCCTGGCTACGAGGTCGTGCTGCTCGACGCCCAGGGCAAGGAGGCCGGCGACGGCGAGGTCTCGCTGCGGCTGTCTCCGCGTCCCGCCGGGCTGATGACGTCCTACCTCGACGACGAGGAGCGCACCGCCGCCGTGATGGCCGGCGGCTTCTATCGCACGGGCGACGAGGCCCTGCGCGACGAGGACGGCTACATCCACTTCGTCGGGCGCGGCGACGATGTCTTCAAGAGCAGCGACTACCGCATCAGCCCCTTCGAGCTCGAGAGCGTGCTCGTCGAGCACGAGCTCGTCGCCGAGACCGCCGTCGTGCCCAGCCCCGACCCGGTGCGCCTGTCGGTGCCCAAGGCCTTCGTCGTGCTCAAGCCGGGCACGCCCGAGACCAAGGAGACGGCGCGCGCCATCTTCGCGTTCTGTAGCGAGAGGCTTGCGCCCTACAAGCGCGTGCGGCGGCTCGAGTTCGCGGCCCTGCCCAAGACGATCTCGGGAAAGATTCGCCGGGTCGAGCTGCGCAAGCTCGAGGCGGCGCGACGCGCGAAGAACGAGCGCGCTCCGGCCGAGTTCTGGCTCGAGGAGATGTAGCGCGCCGATGGCTGGTTGGAGGCGCGCGTCAGGCCGCCTTCAGCTCCGTGCTGCGGATCTCCGTGTACACGGGCGGCGCTCCGAGACGGAGCCGCCTGCGAGCTCCGTCGACCGGAAGCGCGAGCATCGACTCCCAATCCTGCCCGGGGAGCCACGCTGCCCTGCGGCCACGCTGGAAGCCGTCGAGGATCGTGCGACGCGCGACTGCGCCGCCGTTCGGCGCGCCCGCCGTCTTGACCAGCGCGATGACTATGATGAGCGCGATGCCCGGATTCCAGGTCTGGGCGAAGGTGAACGCGAGGAGCGCCGACTCGCCGAGCACGTCGCCGGAGTAGCCCGTCGCGGCGTGCCATAGATCGTGCGTGTCGCGCATGCGCGCGTGTACGAAGTCGAGCGGCGGCGGCAGCTCGGCCGCGTGCGCCATGCCCTCGGTCGCCGCCGCGCGGATGC
>DATIQP010000926.1:0-1953 GCA_035470765.1 Polyangiaceae bacterium
TCGCGCCCAATGGGGTAAATGCCCCGTTCTCCGCGGTGCTTGCCGCTTGCGCTGGGCGCGGTGCGGCGCGACCATCGACGCCGTGAGAGGTGGGGCCGATATCGAGCCGGGCGAACAACGCGTTCAAATCGCGTACGCGCCTCGTCGAACGTGGGACCAACGTCGAGCCGAGCGAAAAACGGCAATATTGCCGGCCCACCGGCAACGTTGCCGATCGGCCCAAGGTCCCATCGACGTCCGTAGGTCGAGAGGATCCACAGAAAGGTCGGGAAGATGAGGAAGGAGTCCTCCGACCCATCCTCAATACTTCCTGATCTTCTGATCTTTCTGTTCCACCCCTAAACCCCGAGCCGCGCGGCGATCTGCGCGGCGGGCATCGCGCCGCTCACGCGGTTGGCCTCGCGGCCGCCCGAGAACAGGACCATCGTCGGGATGCCGCGGATGTCGTACCGCGACGCGAGATCCGGCAGCGCCTCGGTGTCGACCTTGGCCACGACCGCGCGCCCGCGCCGCTCCTTGGCGAGGCGTTCGAGCTCGGGGGCCACCACGCGGCACGGCCCGCACCACGCCGCCCAGAAGTCGACCACGATGGGCAGGGGCGAGTCGCGCACCAGCTCGTCGAACTCCGCCGCGGAGCCGACCGCGATGGGGTAGTCGTCGAGGGTGCTCTTGCAGGCGCCGCAGTGGGGGCGGGCGGCGAGCTTCGAGGGCGGCACACGGTTCTGCTGGCCGCAGGAGTGGCAGACAATGATCATGGCGGGTCCAACCTGAGCATGCGCCGGCGGCTGCGCCAGGGGTCTAGGCAACGGGGCCGTGCAGCACTATCACTCGGCCCATGAAACAAGTCGTCATCGTCGAGTCGGTCCGTTCCGCAGTGGGTCGCGCGCTCAAGGGCTCGCTGGCGCAGAAGCGCCCGGATGAGCTGGCCGGTGAGGTGATTCGCGGCCTGATGGCCCGCGTCCCCAAGGTGAAGCCGGAGATGGTCGAGGACGTGATCCTCGGCTGCGCGATGCCCGAGGGCGAGCAAGGCCTCAACGTGGCCCGGGTCGCGGGGCTGCTCGGCGGCCTGCCCATCGAGACCAGCGCGATGACGATCAACCGCTTCTGCTCGAGCGGCCTCCAGGCCATCGCGCTCGCCGCGGGCGCCATCATGCTCGGCAGCAACGACATCGTGGTCGCGGGCGGCGTGGAGTCGATGTCGATGGTGCCGATGACCGGCAACAAGCTCTCGGCCTCGCCGCAGGCGATGCGCGACTGCCCCGACGTCTACACGCCGATGGGCATCACCGCCGAGAACGTGGCGAAGAAGTTCAACATCTCGCGCGAGGACCAGGACGCCTTCGCCCTCGCCAGCCAGAAGAAGGCCGTCGCCGCGATCGAGGCCAAGAAGTTCGACGCGGAGATCGTGCCGGTGAAGGGCGTGCGCTACGACGGCAACAAGCACGTCGACTTCGACTTCGTGCGCGACGAGCTCCCCCGCCCCGACACGACGGCCGAGGGCCTCGCGGGGCTCAAGCCGGTCTTCACGCAGACGGGCAGCGTCACCGCGGGCAACTCGTCGCCGCTCTCCGACGGCGCGGCCGCCTCGCTGGTGATGAGCGAGGACAAGGCCAAGGAGCTGGGCCTTCAGCCGCTCGGCTACTTCCGCGCCTTCGTGACCGTGGGCGTCGACCCGGCCATCATGGGCATCGGGCCGCTCCCGGCGGTGAAGAAGCTCCTCGCCAAGACCAAGCTCACGCTCGCGGACATCGATCTGGTCGAGATGAACGAGGCCTTCGCGAGCCAGTCGGTCTACTGCGGGCGCGAGCTGGGCATCCCGCCCGAGAAGCTCAACGTCAACGGCGGCGCCATCGCCCTCGGGCACCCGCTGGGCTGCACGGGCGCCAAGCTCGTCGCCACCGCCCTGCACGAGCTCGCGCGGCGCAAGGCCAAGCGCGCCATCGTGACGATGTG
>DATIQP010000927.1:0-11933 GCA_035470765.1 Polyangiaceae bacterium
GCTCAAGGCCGGCATCCGCGCCAAGATCAGCTCCTACGCGCGGCACCACATCAACGTCAGCCTCGCCAAGGGCAAGATCACCGGCCAGTACACCAACGGCGTGCTCGCCAAGCGCGAGGCCAAGCTCGCCGGCTACGACGAGGCCGTCATGCTCGACACGCAGGGCTACGTCTCCGAGGGCACGGGCGAGAACATCTTCATCGTGAAGAACGGCGTGCTCATGACGCCGGACTTCGCGAGCTCCATCCTCGGCGGCATCACGCGCGACACGGTGCTCACGCTCGCGCGCGAGGAGGGCATCCCGGTCAGCGAGTGCCGCATCACGCGCGACATGCTCTGGCTCGCCGACGAGGCCTTCTTCACCGGCACCGCGGCGGAGGTCACGCCGATCCGCGAGGTCGACAACCGCGCCATCGGCGAGGGCAAGCCCGGACCGGTCACGGAGCGCCTGCAGAGGCGGTTCTTCGACGTCGTCCGCGGCACCGACGGCTCGCACCCCGAGTGGCTCACTCGCGTCTGATCTCGGGCGCGCTGTCGCTCGCGCTCGCGGCGTGCGGCGGGGGCTCGACGCCGCCTCCCAAGCCCTTGCCTGCGCCTCCGCCGGCCGAGTTCCCGATGGACGCGCGCATGCCGCGCTACCACTCGACGCGCTTCAGCGTCTCGCTGCCGCTCCCGGATGGGCATGGCTGGCGCATCGACGATCACCACGGCCCGACGCTGCGCGCGACCCACGAGCCGACGCGCTCGCTCGTGGAGCTCGTCATCTGGCGCGAGGACAAGCTCGTCAACCACGCGATGTGCGAGGCGCGCGCGCGCGAGCTCGGCTACGTCGCCGACGTCGAGGCCGACACGATCGAGTCGCCGATCGAGTCGGTGCCGGAAGGATGGGATACGCGCCTGTGGGTCGGCGTCGAGACGGGAGCGCGAGACCCCGCGCACGCGACCGGGCACCTGATGGCGTTCGGCGCGCTGATGCGCAAGTGCCTCTACTTCCACTTCGCGACGACGGCGAACAAAGACGACCCCGACGCCGTCTCGACGCGCCTCGCCTTCGCCCGCGTGCGCATCCTGCGCGAGATGCGGCTCGACTCGCTCGACGAGGTCCCGCGGGAACGGCCGACCCTGCCTCCGCGGTGAGGCAGGGCCACTCGGGCTCGTTCGTTCACTTCTTCTTCGGCGCGACGCCTCCGAACAGCACCTCCACGCTCTTCGCGGCGAGCGCCTTGGACTCCGGCAGCAGCGTGAAGGGTGGCGTGCCGCCGGCCACGCGTCGCATGAACTGGGGGATGCCGCCGAGCGCGAGCGAGCCGATGACGAGCATGGGAAGCGGCACGGTCGGGTCGACTTCGCCCGCCCGCATGCCGTCGCCGAAGGCGCGGAAGAGCATCGCCAGGTGTCCTTGCTGGAAGCGAGTGAACAGCCGCTCGAAGCGGGACGTCGAGGCGAGCGCCTCGCGGACCACGAGGCGGATCACGTCGAGCTCCTCCTGCGTCGCGGCGCCGAGGCGCAAGAAGAGCTGCTCGAGCTTGGCCTGGATGGGCGCTTCCTTGCCGAGGATGGTCTCGAGCTCGCCGAGCAGCTCCACGTAGAGCTCCTCGACCACGGCGAGGAACAGATCGTCCTTCGTCCGGAAATAGTAGTGGATCATGCCCAGGTTGGTGGAGGCCTCGCGGGCGATCGCGCGCAGCGAGGCCCCGTCGACGCCGCGCTCGAGGAACTGCTTGCGCGCGGCGTGCAGGATGCGGGGCTCGATGTCGGTGCGGGGGCGGGCCATCAGACGATCTTCTTGGTGAAGCGCCTCGAGGTGAGCATCACGATGCCCACGACGATCGCGGAGAGCCAGACGAGCTCGGTTTGCAGGTCGGCGAAGCGGCTGCCCTTGAGGACGATGCCGCGAATGATGCGCAAGAAGTGGGTGAGCGGCAGCACCTGCGAGAGCCACTGCGCCGGCTTCGGCATGGCCTCGAAGGGGAACATGAAGCCGCTCAAGAGGATGTTGGGCAAGAGGAAGAAGAACGACATCTGCATCGCTTGCTGCTGCGTCTTCGCGAGCGACGAGAAGAAGAGGCCGAGGGCGAGGTTGGCGGCGATGAAGAGGAACGCAAGGCCATAGAGCAGCGGCAACGACCCGACGATGGGCACGTCGAAGACGACGCGGCCCGTGACGAGGATGAGCGTCATCTGCACGTAGCCGATGGCGATGTACGGCAGGATCTTGCCGATGATCAGCTGCAGCTTGCGCACCGGCGAGACGATGAGCTGCTCGAGCGTACCGCGCTCGCGCTCGCGCGCGATGGCCATCGCCGTGAGCATGACCATGGTCATCGTGAGGATGACGCCGACGATGCCTGGGACGATGAAGACCGCCGTACGGAGATCGGGGTTGTACCAGGTGTTGGGTTCGAGCGAGAGCGGCTGCGCGCCTGTGATCGTGCCGGCCTTCGCGAGCTTCGAGGCGAGCAGGCTGCCCGAGCGAGCCGAGACGAGCGCCGAGGCGGTGTTGGTCGCGCTCGCGACGATCTGCGGGTCCGAGCCGTCGACGACGAGCTGCACCTGCGCCGAACGCCCGCGGGCCAGGTCGGACGCGTAGTGGGGCGGCACGACCAGCGCGACGCGCGCCTCGCTGCTCCGCAAGGCGCGCTCGACGTCCGCGTAGCTGCGCACGTGGCCCGCGTCGTCGTAGAAGCCCGTCGCGAGCAGGCTCTGCTGGAGATCTCGCGACTCGGCGCTCTCGTCCTGATCGTAGAAGACCGTCGGGATGTGGCGGACGTCGGTGTTGATGGCGTAGCCGAAGAGCAAGAGCTGGATGATCGGCAGCGCGCTCATCATGGCGAGCGTGAGCCGGTCGCGGCGCAGCTGGAGCAGCTCCTTCCAGGCGATGATGAGAGCGCGCAGCATCAGTGAGCCTCGCCGTGCTTGCGGACCATCGACACGAACGCGTCCTCCACCGTCACGCGGACGCGGCGGTCCTGGTGGATGGCGATGCCGGCCGCGGCGAGGACCTCGCGCGAGAGCGCCGTAGCGTCGGCGCCGTCGCGCGTGGCTACGCGCAAGGTGTGACCGTAGTGAGCCACCTCCTCGACCCTCGGGTCGGCGCGCAGAGCGGTCGCGGCCTCCGTCGCGCGCTCCACGTCGAGCTCGGCGACGGAGAGGCTGCGCCGTTCCACGATTTCATCCGGCGTGCCGACGTCGAGGAGCTCGCCGCCGAAGATGAACGCCAGCCTGTGGCAGCGCTCCGCCTCGTCCATGTAGTGCGTCGTCAGGAGCACCGTCGTCCCCTTCGAGGCGAGCTGGTGGATCTGCTCCCAGAAGTCGCGGCGGCTCACCGGGTCGACACCCGCGGTCGGCTCGTCGAGGAAGAGCAGGGGCGGCTGGTGGATGGTCGCCGATGCCAGCGCGACGCGCTGCTTCCAGCCTCCGGAGAGCGTCCCCGCGAGCTGCCTGCGGCGGCCGCTCAGGCCCGTCGACTCCAGCACCGCCTCGACGCGTGCGCGCCGCTGCTTGAGCGGCACGCCGTAGATGCCGGCGTAGAACTGCAGGTTCTCGACGACGGTGAGATCCTCGTACAGGCTGAAGCGCTGGGTCATGTAGCCGATGCGCTCCTTGATTCGCTCGGCGTCGCGCATGATGTCGAAGCCGACCACGGTGCCGCGACCGCCGCTCGGGTCGAGGATGCCGCACAGCATGCGGATGGTCGTCGACTTGCCCGCGCCGTTCGGGCCGAGCACGCCGAAGATCTCTCCCCGCCGGACGTGGAGCGACACGTCCTTCACCGCGACCAGATCGTGGAAGCGCTTCGAGAGGTGCTCGGTGACGATGACCGCGTCGTCGTCCGGCGCCAGCGAACGGGCCGCCGCCGCCCCGCTCATCGCGACGCCTGCGCGTTGACGGTCGCCGGGGCGCGGTCGATCGTCGCGAACGCGGGCACGCCGGCGTGGAGGCGCTGGTCCGGGTCGTCGATGCGGACCCGTACGCGGATGACGAGGTTCGGCCGCTCCTGCTCGCTGAAGAGGAAGCGCGGCGTGAACTCCGTCTTCTGGGCGATGTACTCGACCTTGCCCGCGAACGGCGCGCTCGTCGCGTCGACGCGCACGCTCGCCTTGTCGCCGATCTTGACGCCGTCCATGTCGCCCTGCGGGACGAACACCTCGGCGTACGGGTGGTTCACGTCCGCGACGGTCGCGACGGGCGTGCCCACCGCGGCGAGCTCGCCCTCCTCCACGTGGACGTCGAGCACGGCGCCCGGCTGGTGCGCTCGCACCGTGTAGCGCGCGAGCCTCTCGTCCTCGAGCCGCGCCGCAGCCTCCGCCGAGGCGAGGCGCGCCTTCGCCCGCGCGATTTCCTGGGGGCGCGCGCCGTGCCGCAGCTCGGCGAGCCGGTGCTCGAGGGAGTTGCGCGTCGCGGTCGCGCGGTCGAGATCGGCCTGGCTGCGATCGAGCTCGGCCTGGGGGATCGACTTGGTCTCGAACAGACCCTTGGCGCGATCGTGGTTCTTGCGGGTGAGCTCCTCCGCCGCGAGGGCCGAGCGCAACTCGGCCGCCGCCGAGCCGATGTCCTCGCTCCGCGCGCCCGCCTCGAGCAGCGCGAGATCGGCGCGCGCGGCGTCGGCCTCGGAGGCGCGCGCGTCGCGCACGAGCACCTCGAGCGAATCGTCGAGCTTCGCGAGCTCGTCGCCGTCCTTGACGATGTCCCCGCGGTGCACGTCGACCTTGGCGATGCGGCCCGGCACTTCGAAGGCGACCACGCGATCGTCGTACTCGACGACCCCCTGAAACCCGGGCGGAACGGTCGAGCGGCGAGCGCAAGCAGGGAGAGCGGCGAGAAAAAGCCAAAAAACCAGCGCCAGATGGTTTTTTATCATACGTATGATAATAAGCTCATCAACGGGCTTTGCAAGGGCCCCGTCTCCGACTCCGTCCCCGCCTTACTTCTGCTCGAGCTGCCGCTTCCCGAACAGCGCCTCCCGCTGCGCGTCCGTCATCGGCCCCGTCGTGCGACGCTCCTTCAGCAGCGCGAGGCCGCGCTGAACGGCCGGCCGGGCGTTCAGCGCGTCCAGCCATCGCTGCACGTGCGGCAAACCCTCCATCTGCTCGCGCATCCGGTAGAGCGTCATCCACGGGAAGATCGCCATGTCCGCGATCGAGTAGTCGCCCGCGACGAATTCGCTCTCGGAGAGGCGCCGGTCGAGGACCTTGCAGAGTCGCTTCACCTCGTTCGTGTAGCGCTCGATCGCGTACGGGATCTTCTCCGGGGCGTAGCGCGTGAAGTGGCCAGCCTGCCCGAACATCGGCCCGACGCCCGCCATCTGCCAGAAGAGCCACTGCAACACCATGTACTTTGCACGCGTCTCCTGCGGGAAGAAGCGGCCGGTCTTCTCGCCGAGGTAGCAGAGGATGGCGCCCGACTCGAAGATGCTGATGGGCTGCCCGCCCGGTCCGTTCGTGTCGACGATGGCGGGCATGCGGCCGTTCGGGCTGATCTTCAGGAAGTCCGGCGCGAACTGCTCGCCCTTGCCGATGTCGACGGCGACGACCTCGTACGGGGTCTCGGTCTCTTCGAGGAAGATGGAGACCTTGAAGGCGTTCGGCGTCGGCCACGCGTGAAGCTGGATCATGCGCGCACTATGGCACGGGCTTGCTAGAGTGAGGAGCACCGCCTAAGGCAGAAGTCACTTGAACCGATCGAGTCTTGATCGAGAGCTGGCGTCGACATGCGGCAGCGTGACCTCGCGGCCGAGCCGCCGCATTGCGGGGTCAGTTCGACTGGGAGGCCAGAAGCCTGGCGGCTTGGGCACGCCAATACGGCACGTGCCGGTCCCGCCGGAGATTTCACGCTGCCGCTTGTTGACAGCGAGCGCGCCGCAAGACCGTTACCTCAACGGGTCTGCCGAGTAGGCCATGCTCGACGACCTGTATTATTTGCGCGAACGGGCGCGGCAAGCGATCGCGCGAGGCGATCTGGACGATGCCGCCAACGCGCTCGTCTCGGCGGCCTCGCAGACGAACATCGCCGAGAACGACTACGTCGGAGTGCTGCGCCCGCTCGAGGACGTGCTCGCTCGCCGGGGCGATGCGCGGAGCGCGATGACGGTGCTCTGGTACATGCTCGGCACCGATCGCGACGGCATCAAGCGCGCGTACGCGCGGCTCAAGGACGTGCCGCCGGTCGACCGCGCGCGCACGCTCGCCGCGGCGAACGACATGACAGGCGCGGACCGCGAGATGGAGAACGCGGGGCTGGTGGCCGCCGCCGCGATCTACAAGGAGAAGGCGGGAGATTTCGTCGCCGCTCGCGCGCTCTGGTCGCGGCTGGCGCAGGTCACGACCGGCGGCGCGGACGCGTACAACGCCGCGCTCGTGCAGTTCAATCTCGCGCGGTGCGCCAAGCAGTGCAAGGACGCGCGGCAGGCCCACGACGCGCTCGTCGCCTCGGTGCGGCTCGTCGAGGAGGCCGCGGACCACTTCGAGTCGGTCGGCCAGCGCGAGCGCGCCTTCGACTGCTTCCAGGTGCTCGTGCAGATCGGCCGCGAGAGCGGGATGTTCGAGGACGTGCTCGAGGGCTTCGTGAACTGCATCCGGATCCTCCGCGAGGATCACCTCAAGTACTTCGCGCTCCAGTACTTCGAGGACGCGCTCGGCGCGGCGCGCGAGAACAAGGAGTTCTCCGCCGCGGCGACGATCGCGCGCGAGGTGGCGGACTATTCGCGCGCGCTCGGCATGGGGCCGACGAGCGCGCACTACGTGCTGCAGCAGGCCGAGCTGTGGCGCGACGTCGCCCGCCAGCAGAAGGAGCGCGGCGCGCCGCCCGAGATCGCCGAGAACGCGCTGCTCGCGGCGGTCCTCGCGTTCGGCGAGGCGGGGCAATACTCGCGCGTCGGCAAGCTCTACGAGGAGCTCGCGACGATGGATCTCGAGCCCGCGCGCACGCGCCACTACGCGCGCGCGGCGAAGCGCTACGAGGGCGTGCGCGACGAGCCGCTCGACGCCGCGCCGCTGCCGGCCCACCTCAAGCAGGACAACCAGTTCCCCGACGTGTGGCACGTGGACTTGCTCGAATGGGAGCAGCAGGGCAGCGCCGCGGAGGCGTGCGCGGAGATCCTGCTCGACAAGCAGTGGCCCGACATGATCCGCCGCAAGGCGATGCTCGCGCGGCTCACGGCGTTCGCCGTCGAGGCGCGCCCCGAGGACGCGTCTCAGGCCGCCACCGCGTCGCGGGTGCGGCTGTGCGAGCAGCTCGCGCAGCTGGGTTTGTACGGCGTGCTCTCGCCGCTCGAGAAGCTCTTCGCGCGGCCGGAGCGCCAGGTGCGGGCGGCGGTGCTGTCGGCGATGCAGGTGCTCTTCTTCAAGCGGAGCTTCAACACCGTGCGCCTCGGCCTGCGCGACGCGGACTCGGCGGTGGTCGAGCAGGCGGAGCGCGCGACCGAGGCGCTCACGTTCCCGCACGCGTTCGACCCTCTCTCGCGCATCGTGCGCGAGCACGCCCGCGCGTCGACGCGCGCGGCCGCGCTGCGCGCGCTCGCGAAGGTGGACACGGTGGAGGCGGCGGAGTTCTTGCTCGGGATGATCGAGCACGGCGGCCCGCAGGACCGCACGGCGACGCTCGAGGGCCTGAAGCGCTCGCGCGCGACGCGCTTCATCGAGCTGGCGCGCGCGTCCATCGGCAGCAGCCCGCCGGAGGTTCAGAGCCAGCTGCGCGACGTCCTGCGAGCGCGAGGAATCGCGGCCTGACTCGACGCCGTTCTCAGGCCTCCGCCGTCTCCATCATCGCCCGCAGCTTCTTCACCCCGTCCGGCTCCCCCATCACCACCAGCTTCATCCCCGCCCCGAGCACGAAGTCCGGATCCGGGTTGTAGACGAACTCGCGCGACGGCAGCCTCACCGCGACCACGAGCAGGTTGGTGTCCTTGCGGATCGGGGCCTCGCGCAGCGCGTGGCCGGTCCACGGCGACCCCTGCTCCACCGAGACCTCCTCGAGCCGGAGGCTCTTGGCCTTGTCGCGCAGCATCTGGTCCAGGAACTCGTTGACCTCCGGGCGGATCAGCTCGCTCGCCATGCGCCGCCCTCCGATCTGCGTCGGGCTGACGACCGAGCTCGCGCCCGCCTTGAGCATCTTCGGGCCGGCCTCGTCCTCGGTCACCTTCGACACGATGCGCGCCGTGGCGTTGAGGCTGCGCGCGCTGATGGTCACGAACAGGTTGTCCTTGTCGTGTGTGAGCGCCGCGACGACCCCCGCGGCGCGGTCGACTCCGGCCTCGATCAGGGCGTGATCCTCGGTCGCGTCGCCGTGGATGTAGAGCATCTCGCCGCGCATCAAGAGCTCGGACAGCCTGTCGAGGTGTTCGCGGTTACGGTCGATGACGACGAACGGCGTCTTGGTGGCGATGAGCTCCTCGATGACGTGTCGCCCCGTCGAGCCCGAGCCGGCGACCACGAAGTGGCCCGAGAGCGCCTCGATCTTTTTTCGCATTCGATTCCTCCGAATCGCGCTGCCAATGGCGCCCTCGACGAGCAGCGCCGTGACGTTGGCCTGGACGTAGGCGAGCGTGCCGATGCCGCCGGCGATGAGCGCGATGGTGAGGCCGCGCGCCCCCGGCACCTCCGACATGTGACCGAGCTCCCCGAAGCCTACCGTCGAGAGGGTGATGACGGTCATGTAGAGGCACTCGCCGAACGACCACCGGCCCGCCCCGAGAAAGAAGTAGCCCGCGCCCCCTCCGAAGACGAGCGACAGCAGTGCTGCCGCAGCGACGATGAGCCGCCTGACCGAGCTCGTGGGCATGGGCAGCCCGAGCCTACCACGGCCGTGAGGGGCGCCTCGGTGGTTGCTCCGCGCGAGCGCGACGCGTAAATACTGGAGGGGCCAGATGCAAAATCGCATCTTCTTCCCCCAGGCCGCCCTCGACGGGTGGCTCATCGACGGCAGCGTGGAGCTGTCCGGCAACCAGCTCACCATCCTTGGCGAGGGCCGGCGCTACCGTATCGCCGAGGCCGTACGCGTCCTGCGCGAGGTCACCGGCCAGCCCGACGCCAACGACGTCGTCGGGAGGGTGAAATCTCGCGTCTACTTCGAGGAGCTGGGCGCCGAGATCCTCGAGGGCTCGATGATCATCGGCGACAACGCCTACGACGTGGCGACCGGATGGCTCGGCGCGCCGACGAGCACGTTCGAGGAGCACGTCGCTTCGCGGGAGCGAGCCGCCGCACGGTGGAGCCAGGACACCTTCGGGGAAGAGCCCAAGACGGACGAGGACCTGCTCGCGCGGTTTTTGCTCAAAAACATGTAGTTTGACGCCCGTCACGGGCGCGCAATCCGCCAGGCAGATTTACCGCGGCTGGCTGCTATAGTGCCGGCGTGGTCACCGTCCTGGTGCAGCTGCTGCTCTACGCCACGGCCTCGGCGTACCTCGCGGCGTTCGTTCTCTTTCTCTTCTACCTGACGGGGCACGGCAGGGCGGCGACGGCCCAGCGCTTGGCCGTGGCGCTGGTCGGGCTGGGCGCCGCGATGCACGCCAGCCACATCGTCCTCGCGTCGCTCGTGCTCCACATCTGCCCCATCAAGGGCATCCACTTCGCGCTGAGCGTGGTGTCGATGCTGGCGTGCGCGAGCTTCGTCGTGATGCGCATGCGCTACAAGATCGACTCGCTCGGCGTCATCGTGGCGCCGCTGGCGCTCACGTTCCTCGTCGGCTCGCAGGCCGCCCACGCGGACGCCTCCGCGGCGGGCCGTCTGAAGAGCGCGGTGCTGCCCATCCACATCCTCGCCAACCTCTTCGGCGAGGCGCTCTTCGTCCTCGCGTTCGCCGCCGCGGTCGCCTACCTGTTCGCCGAGAAGCAGCTCAAGAAGAAGAAGGTCGGTGGCGTCCTGCAGCGCCTCCCGCCGCTCGACGTGCTCGATCGCGCCGAGCACGCGTTCCTGCTCGCGGGCTTCCCCATGCTCACGGTGGGCATCATCACGGGCGCCATGTGGGCCGAGCGCGTCGAGTCCGGCTCGACGGTCGACCTGTGGCGCTCGCTCTTCGGCTACGCGACGTGGGCGCTCTTCGCGGCCGTGCTCCTGCTTCGGGCGGCGCGGGGCTGGCGCGGGCGCCGCGCCGCGTACGGAACCATCGCGGGCTTCGCCTTCGCCATGGTCGTGCTCGTCATGTACCTGGTTCGCAGCTTCGGCGAACCGTCGGCGGCTCAATCCGGCGCGGGCGTTTCGGAGGCCGCGCTCTCGCAAGGAGAACGGTCGCCGTGATCGTCGTGGTGGGACTTTCACACCGGACCGCGCCCGTGGAGGTCCGCGAGCGCTTCGCCAGCAACGAGCAGACGCTGGAGCACGTGCTCGCGCGGCTCTCGGCGCGCAAGGAGCTCAGCGAGGTGATGTTCCTCGCGACGTGCAACCGCGTCGAGGTGATGGCGCGGGCCGCCGGCGACACGCCCGCCCACCACGCCAAGGCCCTCAAGGCCATCCGCGAGGAGCTCGCGGAGCACGGCAAGATCGCCGAAGGCGAGCTCGGGGAGGTCGTCTACGAGAAGGACGGCGAGGAGGCGATCCGCCACATCTTCCGCGTCACGGCGAGCCTCGACTCGATGGTGCTCGGCGAGCCGCAGATCCTCGGCCAGGTCAAGGGCGCCTACGACGCGGCGATGGCAGCCGGCACGCTGCGCAACTTCCTGGGCCGCTGCGTGCACCGGGCGTTCTCGGTGGCCAAGCGCGTCCGCACCGAGACCGCCCTCGGCGCCGGCACCGTCAGCATCAGCAGCGTCGCGGTCGATCTGTCGCGGCGCGTCTTCGGCGACCTCTCCGATCGGACCGTCACGCTGCTCGGCGCGGGCGAGATGGCCGAGGCGGCCGCGCGCAGCCTCGGCAAGGGCGCCAAGTCCGTGCGCATCGTCAACCGCAGCCTCGAACGCGCGGAGGCGCTCGCGCAGAAATTCGGCGGGGCCGCCGCGCCGCTCAGCGCGCTCGAGCCCGAGCTGTGCGTCGCCGATGTCGTCGTCGCGAGCACGGCCAGCCCGACGTTCGTCGTGACCAAGGACCTGGTCAAGCGCGTCATGCGCGCGCGCCGCGGGCGCACGCTGCTCTTCGTCGACATCGCCGTCCCGCGCAACGTCGAGCCCGACGTCCACGGCATCGACAACGTCTACGTCTTCGACGTCGACGACCTCGAGCAGCAGGTCGCGGCCGGGATGGAGGCGCGCAAGGCGGAGGTCGTCGCCGCCGAGAAGATCATCGAGCACGAGATCGCCGAGTTCTTGACCTGGGCGCGCGGCCTCGACGTCAAGCCCGCCATCGTCGCGCTGCGCGCCAAGACGCACGGCGTCCTCGTGGCGGAGCTCGAGCGAAGCCTGGCGGGCCGCCTCAAGCACCTGTCCGAGGGCGACCGGGCGGCGCTGCTGCAGATGATGGACAGCGCGACGAACAAGCTGCTCCACGCGCCGACGACGCGGCTGCGCCACGCCGCGGGCGACGGGAGCGCCCAGTCGCTGACGTCGACCCTGAAGGAGCTGTTCGAGCTCCCGGAGACTCACGCCGAAGAGGACAAGGAAGCTGCGCCCGCCGGCGAGGGCGAGGACAAGCCCAAGCCGATGGTGCAGTGAAGCTGCCGCGCGAGGCGGAGCGTCGCCGGCGCTGAGCCCTACTTCGTTTCGACGGTGACGTCCGCGGAGAGGCCGGCCTGCAGCTCGACGTCGCTCGGCGGGTCGACCCACGTCAGCTTGACGGGCACGCGCTGCACGACCTTGACGAAGTTGCCGGACGCGTTGTCCGGCGGCAGGAGCGAGAACTGCGCGCCCGTGCCGTAGGAGATGCTCTCGATCTTCGCGTGCAGCGTGCGCCCTGGGAACGCGTCGATCGAGACGGTGGCCGTCTGGCCGGGCCGCATCTGGCCGACCTGGGTCTCCTTGAAGTTGGCGATCACGTGCGTCGTGCTCGGCAGGACGTCGGTGATC
>DATIQP010000928.1:0-2794 GCA_035470765.1 Polyangiaceae bacterium
TCCAGGGTCAAACCGACTTGCGCAATGGCCGCCGAGCCATTAGGTTTCGCGTCCCCCTCGGGGTCCCCCGAGCTGCCTCCTATGCCGCCACGGCCACGACGGAGGTCACGGAGAAGTGCGATGAAGGAAGGCATTCACCCCAATTACCCCGGCGCTCGCGTCACGTGCGCGTGCGGGAACACGTTCGTCACCCGCTCCACCAAGGGCGACTTTCAGGTGGACGTGTGCGCCAAGTGCCACCCGTTCTACACCGGCACGATGAAGCTCATCGACACGGCTGGCCGCGTCGATCGCTTTCGCAAGCGGTACGAGGGCAAGCAGGCGCCGAAGGCCGCCGCCCCAGCCGCCGCGCCGGTGCCGGCCGTCGCTGCCGCCCCGGCCGAGCCGCCCAAAGGCGAGTGAGCGTCGCGGCGCCAGCCGCGGAGCCCAGCAAGTTATCGTTGCGCCCCGACTCGAGGCGCCGCATCTTGGGTCTCTGTAGCTGAAATGACCACCGAAGCGAGACCCTACATCGGGGGCCAGGCCGTCCTCGAAGGCGTGATGATGCGGTCGCCCGCGTCGTTCGCCGTGGTGGTGCGTCGGAAAGACGGCTCGCTCCACGTCCGCGAACGCGTGATGGTGTCCGGTCGCAAAGGCCTCGGCAAGCTGCCGTTCTTCCGCGGCGTCGCCTCGCTCGTGGAATCGCTGAGGCTCGGCAACGAGGCCCTGCGCTTCTCGGCCGAGCTCATGCAGAAGGACTACGACGAAGAGCAGGGGCCCAAGCCGAACGGCAGCGCCGCCTCCTCGATCATGAACGTCGTGCGGGCGCTCGGGCTTCAGCTCTTCTGGCTCGCGACCGAGCAGGGCGACGGCGGCGCGCCCGCGAAGAAGGAGGGCCGAGGCGTCGGGCCGATGCTCGTGCTGATGGTGGCGTTCCTCATCGCGCTGCCGCAGCTCACCGCCGCGGGCCTCATGAAGGTCGCCCACGTCGACTGGGGCGTGACCTCGGTGCGGTTCCAGGCGCTGACGGGCGCGGTGAAGCTCACGATCGTCCTCGGCTACCTGCTGCTCATCCGGCGCATGCCGGACATCCGGCGCGTGTTTCAGTACCACGGCGCCGAGCACAAGACGATTTCGACCTATGAGGCGCGCGAGCCGCTCGACGTCGAGCACGCTCGGGCCAAGACGACGCTGCACGCCCGCTGCGGGACGACGTTCCTCGTCATGATCGTACTCATCTCCATCCTGCTCTTCTCCGCCCTCGGCGCCGTGATCCCACCGATCGCGACCGGCTCGCGGCTGCTCGACAATGTCCTGTTCTTCCTCGTGAAGATCCCGTCGCTGCCGCTGCTCGCCGCGGTCACCTTCGAGATCCAGCGGGTCTTCGCCAAGTACTGCGTGACCGGGCCGCTGCGCGTCCTCTTGGTCCCGGGCTTCCTCGTGCAGCGCATCACGACGATCGAGCCCGACGAGTCCCAGCTCGAGGTCGCGCTCGCGTCGCTCCGGGCCACGCTGTTCCGCGAGTCGGGGACGGCGGGCGAGGGCGGCGACGCCGTGTTCCCGAGCTACGCCGCCATTGCCCAGGCGCCTTCGCTGCGAACATGAGCACCCTCCCGCGCGAACGACTCGAGCAGCTCAGCAAGCGCTTCGTCGAGCTCGACGACCTGCTCTGCCAGCCCGGCGTGCTCTCCGACCGTCAGAAGCTCTCGCGCCTGAACAAGGAGCGCTCGGAGATCGAGCCGATCGTCAACGCCTTCTCGAAGTACCGTGACGTGGAGAAGAAGCTCGCCGAGGACCAGGCCGCGCTCGCCGATCCCGAGCTGCGCGAGCTCGTCCAGGAGGAGATCCCGCAGCTCCTCTCCGAGAGGGAAGGGCTCGAGGCGTCGCTGCGCGTGCTCTTGCTGCCGGTCGACCCGAACGACTCCAAGAACACCATCCTCGAGATCCGACAGGGCGAGGGGGGCGAGGAGGCGGCGCTCTTCGCGGCCGACCTGTTCCGCATGTACTGCCGCTACGCGGAGACGGTCGGCTGGAAGGTCGAGATCCTGTCGACCAGCGAAGCGGCAGCCGGTGGCATCAAAGAGGTCATCGCGCTCGTCACCGGCAAGGACGTCTACGGCCAGCTGCGCTTCGAGGGCGGCGTGCATCGCGTGCAGCGCGTGCCGGCGACCGAGGCTCAGGGCCGCATCCACACGTCGACGGCGACCGTCGCGGTCCTGCCGGAAGCCGAAGAGGTCGACGTGCACGTCGACGAGAAGGACCTCGAGATCAGCATCGCGGCGAGCGGCGGCCCCGGCGGGCAGGGCGTCAACACGACGAACAGCGCCGTGCAGATCCTCCACAAGCCGACGGGCATCATCGTCAAGTGCCAGGACGAGCGCTCGCAGCTGAAGAACAAGGCCAAGGCGTTGAAGGTCCTGCGCGCGCGCCTGCTCGACATCGAGCGCGAGAAGGCCGACGCGGCCGAGGCGTCGGCGCGGCGGTCGATGGTGTCGACCGGCGAGCGCAGCCAGAAGATTCGAACCTACAACTACCCGCAGAACCGCGTGAGCGATCACCGCATCAAGCTCACGCTGAACAAGCTGGACCGCATCATCGAGGGCGACCTCGGCGAGCTCGTCACCGCGCTGCGCACGCACCGCCAGGCGGAGCTGCTCCACGCTGCGGGGATGGGCGCGCCGCCGTCGCTCGGCGGGCCCGCCGGCGACGACGATGAGTGACGTCGCGGCGCTGACGGCCGCGATGGCTCTCGTCCCGGGGCTCTACTCGCGCAACAAGATGTTCGCGCTCTTCGAGCAGAGCGAGGTCCGTCGTG
>DATIQP010000929.1:0-5451 GCA_035470765.1 Polyangiaceae bacterium
TCAAGACGAAGAACTTCGGGCGCAAGAGCCTGAAGGAGATCAAGGAAATCCTCGCGAACATGGGCCTGTCGCTCGGGATGAAGATCGACAACTGGCCCCAGATGCTGGAGCGCTGGAAGGCGCAGCAGTCCCAGAACTAAGCCATCGCGGCGCCAGCCGCGGAGCAGGTAACGAAAGCCATGCGACACCGAAATTCAGGCAGGAAATTCGACCGGAACACGTCCGCTCGGCGAGCGATGCTTCGCTCGCTGACGGCGAACCTGGTCCTCCACGAGCGCATCGAGACGACCGACGCCAAGGCGAAGGAAGTCCGTCGCGTCGCGGAGAAGCTCATCACCAAGGCGCGGCGTCTCGGCAAGACGGCCTACACGGCCAACGAGAAGCTCTCGGACAAGGAGCGCGTCCGGCGCCTCGCGGCCGAGCGGCTGATCGCGTCGTACGTGCCGCGCTTCGTCACCCGCACCGACAAAGGCGGCGGGACGACGAAGGTGAACCTCGTCGAGAAGGTGCTCGTCGAGCTCGGCAAGCGCTACGCGGAGCGCCCGGGTGGTTACACCCGCGTGATCAAGTTCGGCCCGCGCCGCGGCGACAACGCGCCGATGGTGGGGCTCGAGCTGCTCGACGGCTCCGCGGCGCCGGCCGAGGGCGAAGCGTCGCAGACCATGAAAGAGGGCGAGGAGAAGCCGAAGAAGGCGAAGAAGGCGAAGACCGAGGCCAAGGCCGACGTCAAAGCCGAGTAGCCAGAGGCACCCCGGTGGTTCGACGCACGCAGGGCCTGTTGGGCGTTGCGTGCGTCGTCGTTTGTGCGTTCGGCTGCTCCTCGAACGGCGGCGCGACCGCCGACGGGGGCGTGGACGCCGGGCCGCCGCTCGATCCGAGCCTGTTCGACTGCACGTCGCTGCCGAACCTGCCTCCGCGCAAGGCGGCTTCGACGCCGGAGTGCCTGCGCGATCCGAAGTGCACGACGCGGCTCGTGAGCGCGCACCGCGGCGCGGGAGGGCAGCTCGGGCGCATCGCGCCGGAGGATACGCTCGCCGCCTACCGCGCGGGGATCGCGATGGGCGCGGACATCGTCGAGACCGATCCGCGGCCCACGTCCGACGGCGTGCTCGTGAACATCCACGATCCGACGCTCGACCGGACGACGACGGGGACGGGCGACGTCGCCGCGCACACGTTCGCGGAGATCGAGGCGCTCTCGATCCGCGCCGACGGGCTCGCGGGCGACTTCTCGTGCGAGCGGGTGCCCACGCTCACGCAGCTGCTCCAGACGTGCGTGGGCCGGGCGATGGTGCTGGTCGACGCCAACAAGACGGACCGCGTCGACCTGCTCGTGCAGGCCATCCACGACGCGAACGCGCTCGACTGGGCCGTCTTCGACACGTCCGACACGGCGAAGATCGACGCGGCGCTGGCGATCGACCCGAACCTGATGATCCAGCCGCGCATCGAGGCTGCGGCGGACGCGCCGGCGATCCTCGCGAAGTACGCGTCGCACCTGCCTGTCTTCGTCGAGATCTCGTCGACCGTGTTCCCGCAGACGGCGGATCTGGTGCACGCGGCGGGGACGCGGGTCGAGACGGACGTCTTCGGGATCGACCTCGGCGTGAAGCTCGGGAGCGACCCCGCGGCGTATCTCGACGTGTACGCACAAGGCGCCGACGTGGCGCAGTCCGACCTGCCGGACATCGTGCTGCGCACGCTCGGGCGGCCGGTTCCGCCCTGACGGGTCAGCGGCGGAATCGCTGGGGGAGGCGGCCGAAGAGGACGAGCAGCGCCAGGAACGCGGCGGCGGCGAGGGCGGACCAGGTCCACTTGTGGGCGCGGTCCTCGCGGGCACGCGCGTCGGCGTCCATGCGCTCGAGGGCGGCGCGCGCCTTGGCGTTGCTCGGGTCGAACGAGAGGGCGTGCTCGAAGGGGGCGCGGTCCTCGATGCCGCGCGCGAGCAGCGCCTCGCCCTCCATCGCGGCGAGCTCGGCGTGGATCTGGGGCGCGTGCGGCCCGGTCGGATCGAGGTCGAGAGCCTTGCGGTAGGCGGCCGTCGCGCCCGCCGGGTCCGCCTCTGAGATCGACCGTGCATAATGCACGTAGGCCGGCGCCATGCCGGCGCGACGCGCGAGGAAGGGCTGCCGCGCGAGCGCCTTGTCGAAGCTCGCGACGGCGCCTGCCGCGTCGCCGTGCTCGGCCTTGGCGAGGCCGTCGTCGACCAGCGCGTCGACGTCCGCGAAGCGCTGCCTATCGAGCGCGTCGAAGAGGGCGCGTGCGATGCGATCGGCGGTCCAGTCATCGGGGACGGGCTTGCCCTGCACGTTGCCGAAGGTCTCGCGCAGCTTGCCGAGCGCGGCGTCGCCGTACGCGAGCGTGGCCTCGCGCGAGGCGCCGCGCACGACGTCGCGCTCCGAGCCGACGAACGACACCACCGCACCGAGGGCGTCGAGGTCCTTCGTCGTCCCGTAGGCGCGCAGGATGTCGGCGAGCACCTCGTTGCTCTTGGTCTGCACTGCGTCGCCGGGCACCTTCTTGCCCATGTGGTCGAGCGTCGCTGTCGCGAAGCCGCGCAGCTCCGCGTGGCCACGCGCGAGGATGAGCGGGGCGATGGCCCTTTCGCCTAGCGCCTCCAGCCGACGCGCCACCTCGAAGCGGAGCATCCAGCCGTGGTCGGGCGCCACGGCGACGATCCGCGCGACGGCCTTCGGGCTCCCGTCTCTTGCCAATGCTTGCAGGATACACGCAGTCCCGAGCAGCGCGCGGTACGCGTCGGCGTCGGCGTCGTCCAGCGCGACGAGCGCGGCGACGAGATCGAAATCGGCGGCCCAGTAGCGCGCGCCCGCCGCCTTCTGCACGGCGCGCAGCGTGTCGTTCACGCGCGCCGGCTCGCCCGTCTTCGCCAGCCGATCGAGCTCCGCCCCGAGCTGCTCCACCGGGAACGGCCCCGCCGCGAGCTCGTGAGCCGTGTCGGCGGACTTCCAGGGGGCGAGCTGGGCGACGAGATCGCCCGGCGAGTGGGCGGCGTCCGCGCGCGTCGTCCGCGCGGCCAGCGCGAGCGAGAGCGCACACGCCAGCGCGAGCGAGAACGCAAGCAGGCGACGTGCCGCCAGATCGAGTGACTGCATGACGCTATGACCCACCGCCGAAGACAAACGCGCGCGCGTTTGCCTTTATTCGACGATCCGGAAGTCCGAGTACTCGCCCGAGTAGCTGCGGTAGCGGACGTCCACGTCCTCCACCCGGGCGGCGGAGGGGCCGTGGTGGGCCCAGCTCACGAGCTCCTTGATCGAGTCCTCCTCGCCCTCGGCGAGGATCTCGACGCTGGCGTCGTTGCGGTTTCGCACCCAGCCCGTGATCCCGAGGCGCTTGGCCTCACGCTGGGCCGCGGCGCGGAAGAACACGCCCGTGACGCGCCCCCGCACCGTGATTTGAACGCACTTGGTTGCCATGACGCCTGAATTCGCCCGGAGCCTAGCCAAATCTCGCCAGGGTGGGCAAGCTCCGAGAATGGTCACGCTGTCCGGACGCGGGCTTCACGGGGGCGGGGAGGCTGCCGTTGCCTTTCGGCGCGAGCCAGGGCCCCTGCGGCTCGAGGTCGACGGCCGCACGTGCCCGCTGGCCGAATGCCTCACGGAAGGGACGTTCGGCGCGAGCCAGCTCCGCTGTGGCGGCGCGACTCTCCGCACGGTCGAGCACCTCTTCGCGGCCCTCGCCGGGCTCGGCATCCGCGACGGCCTGCGCATCGTCGTCACCGGGGACGAGGTGCCGCTGCTCGACGGCGGAGCGCTCCAGCTCTGCCGGGCGCTCGAGGCGATCCACGTCCCGCCGAGGCCTCCCGGCCTCGTGGTCGCGAGGGAAGCGACCCTCGAGCTCGACGGGAGCCGCTATCGCTTCGCCCCGGGGCCGGACGTGCAGGTGGGGGTCGAGGTGGAGCTCCCGGAGCACTGCGCGCCTCGGGCCGAGTGGCGCGGCGACCCCTCGGACTTCGTGGCGCGCATCGCGCCGGCCCGCACCTTCGCGCTCGAGCGCGACGTCGAGGAGATGACCCGCCGCGGCCTCGCTCGCCACGTCGACCCCGCGAGCGTCGTCGTCGTAGGCGAGCGCGCGCTGCACGCCGCGGGCTCGTGCGCGCCCGACGAGCCCGCGCGCCACAAGCTGCTCGATCTGATCGGCGACGCCTACCCGTACGGAGGTCCGCCTCGCGGCTCGCTCCACGCCGTGCGGCCAGGTCACTCGCGCAACCACGCCGCGTTCCGGCGCGCACTCGATGAGGGTATCCTCCGCCGCGAGCCGACTTGATCCGAGCCGACCAAAATCTCGTGCGCGTCCGCCGTGCCGGCGGGCGGATGCTCGCGCTCATGAGCGTGCTCGCGTGCGGCGCGGCCCGCGCCGACGGCGCGTCCGCCCCCGCGAGGTCTCCGACGCTCCCGGATCTCACCCACCGCGACGCCGACATCACGCTGGAGGAGATCCTCGCGTCGGTGTCGCACAGCGAGGGAGCCGTTCAAGACACGCCGTACGTCCGCGTCGAGCGCCTCTCGTACGAAATGCCCATCGCGAAATCGAACTGGTACGTCGGCGCGGCGTACGACGCCGCCCTGGGCCTCGACCAAGACGGCACGCGGCGCCTGGTCTCGGGCAACCCCGAGCTCTTCGGCCGCGGTGTCTGGTCGTCGGCCTACGGCCTGTCGTTCGGCGGCGGGCTCGCCGTCGTCGTGCCCACCAAGTCCTATGCCCTCGGCGACCAGTCGGCGTCGACCGCCTACTCCGCAATCGCCGCGCGCGGCTGGGATCGCGCCCTGTTCGACCCGGACTTCGCCACGCTTCGGCCCTTCCTCGACGTGCGCCTGCTGAGCGGGCCGATCACGGTGCAGTACCGGCAGACGCTCGAGCTCGCGACCGACTTCGACTCCTATCGCTTCGCGGCCGTCGGCACGGTCTACGTCGGCGTGCGCTTCTCGCCCCTGCTCAGCGCCGGCGCGGATCTCATCGAGTACTACCACCTCGAGCCCAACCTCCCCGACGAGCAGCGCCCTTACTTCGCCGTCGGCGCGCACGTGCGCTTCGACACGCGCTACTTCCAGCCCACGATCGGCCTCATGACCAACATCGGCTCGCCCCTCAACGCGCTGAGCCGCCTCGGCGCTCCCATCATCGGAGCGCCGACCTCGTTCGTCGGCGTGCACTTCGGGCTGAGCTTCTCGGTCCCCTTGCCTCACTCTCACACGAAGGAGCCATGATGCGAGCCGTCGTCGTCACGTCGCCGGGAGGTCCCGAGGTCCTCGAGCTGCGAACGGTCGCCGACCCGGTGCCCTCCCGGGGCGAGGTGCGCGTGCGCATCCGCGCGACCGCCGTCAACCGCGCCGACCTGTTGCAGCGCATGGGCCTGTATCCCCCTCCGCCGGACGCGCCGCAGGACATCCCCGGCCTCGAGCTCGCGGGCGAGATCGACGCGGTCGGCGA